>CAZNET010000038.1:0-6521 GCA_964571885.1 uncultured Pirellulales bacterium | reverse complement strand
AGATCGAAAAACAGGCCGCCCGGATCCGTCAGAGTCTCAAAAACCTCAACAACCAGTTCAACGATTTCTGCAATAGCTGGGAGATCCTCGGCAAACATCTTCGCAATGCACAGAATCAATATGATGAAGGTGACCACAAACTCGGCAAATTCACCGGTCAGCTGACTCAGATCGAAGCCAACGCCGAACAAACACCGAAACAGGATTAATATTTTCAACCAACGTGTTATTAGAAACAGGATACCATCAAAAGACAGCGAAAATCGGGAGATTTTGAAAAAGCCGTTGACGCGTCGGAATTCACAGGCTATACTGTCCGGATTAATGAATGTCAACGGCAATGACCGGAGTATAAATTATGGATGATAGCAAGATTGTCGCAGAGGGAATCACCTTCGATGATGTTCTGTTAATTCCAGCCAAGAGCAGCCTGGTTCCGAGCCAGGCCGATACGCGGACGCGGCTGACGCGCAATATCGGCATTAATATCCCGATCGTCTCAGCGGCCATGGATACGGTGACGGAGTCCGCTTTGGCGATTGCACTGGCCCAGGTGGGCGGAATCGGCATTATTCATAAAAACCTGACCGTCGAGCAACAGCAGCGCGAAGTCGCGAAGGTCAAGCGGTCCGAGAACGGAGTGATCCTGGACCCGGTGACGATGACACCCGATGAGCCGGTCAGACGGGCGCGGGACCTGATGAACGAGCAGAATGTTTCAGGGATCCCGATTGTCAAGGGCAAGAAAAAACTGATGGGGATTTTGACCCGAAGGGATCTGAAGTTTTTGAAGGATTACACTGTTAAAATCAGAGAGGTGATGACCCGGGAGAATTTGGTAACCGGACCGGCGGGAACGACGCTGGAGCAGGCTAAAGAGATTTTGCAGAAACACAAGATCGAAAAACTTCTTCTGGTTAACGGCAAAGGCGAACTGGCCGGTCTTATTACAATGCGTGACATCGACCGGGTTCAGCAGTATCCTTACGCCGCGAGGGATAAGCGGGGCCGTCTGCGGGTCGGCGCGGCGGTCGGTATCAAGGATTATAAACGGGTTAAGGCGCTGATCGATGCGGAAGTCGATGTCATCGTGGTCGATACCGCTCACGGTCATTCTCAAAATGTTATCGAAACGGTCAAGAAGATCAAGAGCAAACATGATATCGAGGTAATCGCCGGCAATATCGCCACGACCGAGGCGGCGGAGGAACTGATCAAAGCTGGTACCGATGCGGTCAAGGTCGGCATCGGGCCCGGTGCGATCTGTACGACACGGGTGATTTCCGGTGTGGGTGTGCCGCAGGTTTCGGCGATTATCAATGTTGTCAAAGCTGCGGAAAAACACAATGTGCCGGTGATCGCGGACGGCGGGATCCGCCAGTCCGGTGATATTACCAAAGCGATCGTGGCCGGGGCATCGAGCGTTATGCTGGGTTCTTTGTTCGCGGGATTGAAAGAAAGCCCGGGGCAGTTAGTCATTTATAAAGGCCGACAGTTCAAGGAATACCGCGGGATGGGTTCGCTTGGGGCGATGGTAAAAGGCTCGGCGGACCGGTATGGACAAAAGAAAACAACCGAGACCGAAAAGCTGGTTCCCGAAGGCGTCGAGGGACGCGTGCCTTATCGGGGAACATTGAACGATTTTGTCTATCAGCTCGTCGGCGGTCTGCGGGCAGGGATGGGATATATCGGTGCGAAGGATATCGAGCAGCTTCGGCGAGAAGGAAAGTTCATCCGGATCAGTGCGGCATCGGCGAGCGAATCACATCCCCACGACATTCAGATCACAAAAGAAGCGCCGAATTATTCGGCATCGGAGCATTTTGAAGATTAAAAAGTCAGTGACAACAGCTTTGGTTTTCAGATGGAGTAAAAGATGAGTCACGAGACAGTAGCCATTCTTGATTTCGGCAGTCAATATGTTCAACTGATCGCCCGGCGGGTGCGCGAGCAAAACGTTTATTCGGCGATCTTTCGAGCGGACACGACTGCTGAGCGATTGAAAAAGCTGAATTTGAAAGGAATTATTCTGTCGGGCGGGCCGGCCAGTGTTTACGATGAAAAGGCGGTACGCTGCGACGAGAAGATCTTCGAACTGGGTGTGCCGATCCTGGGAATCTGCTACGGGATGCAGCTCGGCTGTCAGATACTGGGTGCCTATATCAGAGCGGCAGACAAGCGGGAATTCGGCAGGACACAGTTGGTGATCACCGATGACAGTGATCTGCTTGCCAAGGTGGATACGACGATTACCGCCTGGGCCAGTCACGGCGACCAGGTCGAGGAACTGCCTGAGGGGTTTGAGAAACTGGCAGAGACGGGAACATGCCCCTATGCGGCGATACGGAACAGGGAAAAACAATTTTTCGGTGTGCAGTTTCACCCGGAGGTCTCGCATACACCCAAGGGGACACAGATCCTTCAGAATTTCCTCTTCGATATCTGCGATTGCGGCGGCGACTGGAAGATGAGCGATTTTATCGACGAGACCATTCAGGCGGTACGAGAACAGGTGGGCAAGGAAAAGGTTATTTGCGGGTTAAGCGGGGGAGTGGATTCGTCGGTGACTGCGTCACTGCTGCATAAGGCGATCGGTGATCAACTGGTGTGTATTTTTGTCGATAACGGGTTACTTCGTAAAAATGAAAAAGAGCAGGTTATCTCAACATTCCGCGATCATTTTCACATTGATCTTAGGGTAGTTGATTGGTCGAAGCAGTTTTTGAGCCAATTGAAGGGTATCACCGATCCGCAGCAGAAACGAAAGATCATTGGCGGCGAATTTATCAAGGCATTCGAATCGCAGGCGCTTAAAATCGAAAATGTACAATTTCTCGCTCAAGGGACATTGTACCCGGATGTGATTGAGTCAGGCCATAAGGACGGTAACCCGGCGGCGAATATCAAGCTGCATCACAATGTCGGAGGTCTGCCCGAGCAGTTAGGATTCAAGTTGGTCGAGCCTTTACGGGATCTGTTCAAGGATGAGGTTCGGATTGTCGGCGAATACCTGGGCTTGCCGGAAGATGTTGTCTGGCGTCACCCGTTCCCCGGGCCGGGACTGGCGGTCAGGATTATCGGGGAAGTTACCGAGGACCGTCTTGACATTTTGCGGGAGACAGACGAAATATTGATCGATGAAATCAAGGCGGCGCATTTATATCGTCAGATTTCGCAGGCATTGACGGTATTGGTGCCGGTCTCGACGGTCGGGGTGATGGGGGACGAGCGCAGCTATGAGAACGTGATTGCCGTTCGGGCGGTGGAAACGAAGGATTTTATGACAGCCGATTTTTCGAAGATACCCTACGAGGTGCTGGGGCTGATCTCCAACAGAATTATTAACGAGGTTCGCGGCGTGAACCGGGTGGTTTACGATATTTCGAGCAAGCCACCCGCGACGATAGAATGGGAATAAAAACCGGACCGGTCCCGACAGTCATTTCCGCGCAGGCCCGAATCAAATCCTTTGTTATTCGTGGATGCCCGCCTTCGCGGGCATGACATTTGGAAGCGTATAAGTAAAATGAAAGAAATTAGAAAATTTTTTCCTTGATGACGATCCGTTTGAATAATTGATTTGGGAATAGTATGATGCTTAGCAGAAAACAATTCGCGGTGTTTGCGTGCTTTGTAGTTGTGGTCTGGGCGGGGCTGTTCGCTCAGCAGGAGGGAGAGCTTGGTTCGGAAAGGTGGTACGGTCTTTTGAAGGAGGATTTCAAGGATCTGCCGGACCAGTTTTTGGCGGACGCGGAGATGACGTTCACGAAGGAAGGCAATATCTTTGCGCTGCTGACAGCGGGTGGCGCGAGTGTCGCGCTGCATAATACCGATGCCGACGAAAATATTCAGGATTATCTGAACGATCACCAGACGTTCAGCGGCGGCTATGACGAGGCTTTGAATATTGCGGGCAATCCGGTGACGCATTTCGCTGCGGCGGGTTTGTGGTATGTGCTCAGTGCGGATAACGGGAATGAACTGAACAGGCAGCGGGCGTGGACGATGATCCGGGCACTGTCGGTGAACGGTGCGGCGACGATGTCGCTCAAGTTGATCGTCAACAACGATACACCCAACGGCGGAGATTTGGCCTGGCCGAGCGGCCATACGTCCAGTTCATTCACTGTCGCTTCGGTGCTCGACGAATTTTACGGATCCAAAGTAGGGATTCCCGCATATGCCGGGGCAACAGTCGTCGGCTGGCGGATGATGGACGCCGGCGATCACTGGGCAAGCGACGTCGTTTTTGGCGCGACCTTAGGCTGGGTCATCGGCCACAGCGTCGCTGGCGAGGGTAAAGTCCCTGAAGTAGCAGGCTTTACACCTTTACCGATGACATCGATTTTCAGTCGCCGAGCCGTTTCGGGGATATGTTTTGTGAAAAATTTTTGAATAAATATCAAAGTCGTAAAATAAACTTTCTTGTAGTTATAACCATCGAAATCATCATCTATTATTCATACAGTGAGGGCAGATTATCCGCTTTCGGATATGCGGATTTCACGTTATTCTATGACAGGAATAATTTTTATAAACGGTTATAATACGTTTCGCATTCCAGTCAGTCCGTTAAAAAAACATTTTACTTAATAAGGTAAAAAATATATCATAGAAGCGATGAAAAAGACGTTTAAAAAACAGTCACATATAAAAACTTTAAAAAATTCCGATAAAGCCAATGATACGATCGATAGCGGCAATCTGTTTTTGCGTTTCCAAAACAATCCTGACCGCTATTTCGATATTTTCGCAACAGTTTTGCTTTTGCTGTTTGGGGTCTTTATGTCATTAACCTATTTCGGTCATCAGGAAGTGCCGCATTTTGACTTCAACTGCTTTGCCCGTGTCGGTCATAACATTCTTAACTTTGAAGAACCTTACAGTTATAAACGCGGGCCGATGACAGGCATGCTGCAAATTCTTGCGGGTAAATTCACGAACGCTGAGAGTCCTGACTTTGCCGGTGCCTGGATCTTAAATTCTACATTGCATCCGTTAACGGTGGTCTTGTTTTTTCTAATCGGCAAACGCTTTTTTGGTAAAGCGGCCGCTTTCCTGGCGGTGATCTTGGCCATCAATCCCTGGCTGATCCAACTGCTTACCGAAGCCATTGCCGAGACACCTTTGATGTTTTTTATTCTGCTGACGTTTTATCTGATATTCAGGCGTTCGAATTGGGCGTACCTGACGGCGGCGGTGACAACGATGGTACGCTATGAAGGAGCGGCGTTAATATTGATTGCATTCATCCTTGACATGATACACCTTAAAAGCAAGAAAGAGAAGGTCCGGGCCTTTATTTATTCGACCCTGGCTTCGGTGCCGCTGGCAATCTGGATGATCGCTACTTACATCGATTCGGCCAAAATGGGCGGCACACATTATCTGAAGGAACTCGGCTCGCAGGGCGCGTTCATGCAAACCGCTCGCATCCTTGTCGAGAAGTTATGGCTGGTGACCATTTATCCTTTGACGATCATCGATGTCGATCAGCAAAAAACTCAATTTTTTATGCAGGCCACCAAGTTATTTACATTCCTTACTCTTCTCGGCGGAGGTGTATTGGCCGTGATCAGGAAGAACTATTATATCCTCTCGCTGCTGCTGTTTTTGATACTTTATATGCTGGTTCATATTTTACATTCGTTTACCTATCATCGTTTTTGTCTGATTGTATTCTGGCCCTTGGTTTTCATTTGTCTGTACGGAAGTGTCACCGGCTGGAAGATGGTCAGCCAAAAATATAAGATCCCGCGGTGGACGATTGTCATCTTACAGTTAATCGTTGTTTTTCTTTCCATCGCGTGGGCGGCCCGAATATTTAATCTTATGCCGCAAATCAATCTGATGAGTCCTGTTTCAAAATACATTCCGTACGCTGCGTTTGCGGTTATTTTGCTGATGGGGTTAATACGATTGTGTCTCTATAAGGCCAAATTTCTTCTTAAAGATATCACCATTGCCGCTTTATGTGCCGGAATGATTCTTTCCAATCAAACAATGATCGCAGGTGTGGTCGGCAAAGGAGATCGTGACATTGAGTTCAAATATCTTCTGGACTGGTATATTGAAAACGCCAAACCCGGTGAAAAAATGGTTCTTTCGGTTCCGGTGATCCTCCAGGATCTGGGACCCAGGTACAAAGATAACTTTATACATATCGCTCACATCGAGGGCGAAACCCCTCAGCAGTTCGCTCAAAATTGTTATAAAGAGAATATAACTTACGTTGCATGGGACTCACGAATTGGAATGGCACCGCAGGATCGGTATTACAAAAGCTGGGGGATTAGAAGAATCGCTATGCTGGCAAAGCCGCGGGATATTGGACCTTATAAATACCTAAGTACGGTGAGTTCAGGAAAGAGACATATTCATATCTTCAGATTAAAGACCGCCGAAGAGCTGCGACAAACACAGAATTAATCGACCGCAACGACTTCTTTGACCTCGGGAACTTTTTCTTTTAATATTCTTTCCACGCCGTCTTTAAGCGTCATTCTTGCGCCGGGACAACC
>CAZNET010000037.1:0-12509 GCA_964571885.1 uncultured Pirellulales bacterium | reverse complement strand
TTCGCCGCTCAGCGCTTGGAAAGGCAGACTCAAATGCGGAAGCAACAGAAGCCTTGGCGAGTTGTCGTTAATGCACGTGCGTAATGATGTTCAGATTTATTGCGGGGCGATCCAGATCGGTCGAAGCGATACGGGCATCGGCGATGGACATATGATCATCGAAGACGATCCGTATGTATGGGTTCAGAGAAAATTTATCGTCGGCTGGAACCATTTTGGATCCATGCTGATGACCGGCGGCGAGATCGATATCGGTTTGGCGATGTTTGTCGGTAAAAATACCAGCGGGACGATTATTCCGGATGTGGACTGGCGGGATGCCAACGGGCTTGTTCAGTTTGACGGCGGAAAAATAACGATTCATGAACATGGTCTTTTTGCCGGCGAGTGGGGGCTGGGAAATGAAACGAACATGGATATTACAGGCGGCCTTCTGGTCAACGGAGGGGACTGGAGGGAGCCTATCATCGATTATGTCACCGGAAGAAAATATGTTACCTACACCGACGACGGGGATTACGGCACATGGTGGGGCATCGCCTACGAAGCCAACGAACCTCACCGAGTGCACCCCTGGCTGACAGGCTATGATGTTAATGAGTACGAAGACCTCACCGGCGGTACACTGCCCTCGATCGACGCAGGCATTGTCATGGACTATCGGTCCGATGAAGGTTATACCTATATCTGGGCGGTCAATAAATTCCGAAGTGTCGATTACGATGACAGTAACGATGTCGATTATAACGATTTGAAAGAGCTGACGAATGGCTGGATGTCACCAACCAGTGACGAGGCCGGTAGAGCGAAACCGGACCTGTATCCGGACAAAATCATCAACTTCAGGGATTATGCTTTGTTTGCAAGGCAGTGGTGCCCCGCACCATAAATCCATCGATTCATATGCATCACGTACACCTCCTTTTGGCCCGGCTCTGACCGGGCTTTTTTTCGTGAAGTGTTACAGGATAAAAAGGTCAATTCAAGCCGAACACACTTCGGGCCGCTCTGTCGATGCTCGTGGTGTACACAATGCAGATCGAATACGTTACCGCCCAGTGCAGACCAAAGCCGTAGTGACATATCGCGAAAATGACCAATGCGGTGAAAATCCCGAATTCCGCCTGCAGGCGCGTTGCGTTGCTGTCAACGATACAGTCCTCATCCAATAATCCCAAACGCAAAAGGGTGAGCAGAAAAAAACCGTACGCGATATTCCACATCGGAAAGATGATGAGCCAGTTGGTGGTATTTTTCATAATTTCACGCCCGGCCAATATTCCCGTGCCCGCACTGATACATATGGCGAACATCAGCATCACCCACTTTTCGATGGAGCTTTTCTTCCTTGTGCTGAAAGCATTAAAAATTGAAATAAAAATCGCGCAAATAAAAAAAAACGGAGATAGAAAAACAATGACCGCATTGGATTCCGGTGAACGCAAAGACGAAATGATAACATCCTGCATTGGGCTGGCCAGAAACATAACTATAAACATCAGACTCATCACACATAGGATAACCTCATCATATTCAGGCATGAGATGAAATCGACGCAATTGTTGTCTGAACCGTTCCCGTTTCATGTCCTCGGTACCGGAAGCAGTTTCTTTCGTTTTTAAAAGGAGCCTTGCGATCTGATCATCGGATAAATTCGAATAATCCGGGTGTTTCTGTTTTATCTCTTTTTCCAAAAGCGCCCGATAGAACTGCTCGTCTGTGATCTGCTCTGCTTTCGGGGCCATGATCAGATGGCTGCATTTCGGACACTTGACCTTCTTGCCGCCGAACCGATCTAATGTCTCAATCTTCTGCCCGCAATAGTAACACCCAAAACGTATCATGTCCGCACCGTCTTTATCAGAAAGAATACCTGTCAAAACCTTTTTAACAGAAAATATTCTTGATATCAATCATTCCAGATCGGTTTCAGGTTCCAAATATCCAAATTCTCAAGTTCTGTCCGCTTATCACAGCTCAACTCTATTTTCGCATCTTCAATCTCATTGAGCACCACCCGGGTGACACACGATTGACCGTCATTGATAAACGCCTCGATCACCGACCGGTCATAAAACAGATGCAAACTCAGCGTTTCGGAATCACTGTCGAAATCCAGAGGGACTCTCTTGCCGGCGATCTTAACGGCGTTCTTTTGCTTCTCGGCCAACTGAAATGACTTTTCCTGCCCCGTAAGGCTTAATTCGAAATGTCCGTCTTTGACAGCAGTGACCTGTATTTTTAATTCAAACCTGTCGCCAACATGATCCGTTATAAGCTTATTTTCCTTCAGGTCGTTAGGATCATAATGCTGATGGCCGCCGCGCAGTTTCTCCAGTTGTTGTATTGGTTTTTGTATTAACTCACCTTTTTTATTCAGTGAAAGCTCCCGCGGCAGTGACATACAGCCGTTCCACCCCTTTGCCCATTTGAATCCGCGCACCCATCCCAGAAGAACAGGCTTGTTGTTTTCATCGATCAGAATATTCGTGCCGTAGAATTCCCTTGTATAATCGACTCTGCCCTTCGCCTGCTGTGTAAACTCAAACGATTTTAGATCAAGCGAACCGGTCAGGTACTCTACCGAACCGTAAGGCGAATACATCAAAACCCACTTGTTATCGACCTTGTAGATATTCGGACACTCGAAAAAACGGATCCTTTCTTTCGGTGTTCGATATAAAATCCCCCTGTACTGCCACTTCAATAAACTCCCATCGGCCGTTTCATAGATCGCGATGACCGCTTCGTTCTTCGTATCGGCCCCGAGGATCATAAAGGTCCTGCCGTCCTCTTTGAAGATAAAGGGATCCCGCCATTGACTGCCGAACTCGGGCCCGCCATGGGTCTTCAGATCTAGGATCGGATTGTCCTTATACTTTTCGAAGCAGATCAGATTTACATCTCCGAGAGCCGCCCATTGCTGACGCTTTTCGTGACCGACACTTGTATAAAATAACAGCGTCTGTCCTTCGGCATTGACCGCCGCCGAACCGGAGAAGCAATGCTCCTCTCCAAGTTCGTTCGAGGGCCATAACGCGATGGGCAGATGCTCCCAGTGAACGAGATCGTCACTGACTGCATGGCCCCAGTGGATCGTGCCCCATTGATCGCCGTAGGGATTGAACTGATAAAAAATATGATACCTGCCTCTGTAATAGATCGGCCCATTAATATCATTCATCCACTGAGCGGGCGGACGAAAATGAAACACCGGCCGGGTCATATCCGATCGAAACCTCACAGCCGCCTTCTCTACCGCCGCCTCAGCCCGCGGAATCGACAGATTATTACAATCCCGGGATGATTGTCCGAAAACAAATCCTGCTACTGAACAGAAATGCAATATTAAAATTAATCTTTTCATAGTTTGTTAAATGTAAACCTTAAAAAACAATTAATAATTTCATTAACCGATAAAAATAAGATTTTTATTCGGTAAAAAATTAGTCGAAAACTCGTCTGACTCCTTATAAAAATGATTCAGAATGAATTATGGAACAATATTTACAAATTGATCGAAAAGCATATCAAGTGTCGTATCTAAATTTTTAATTATTGTTGTACCGCTATATTTACCAGGAGGACTGATTTTTTGGTTTGTTATGATGAATTTATCTGCCTTAAAATTAGCTTCTCTCGCTTTTAGCGAAATTGTATTAATTCCAGCATTGTCAATTTTAAAATCAACCGGACCATCGTGAATTCCTTCGCTGCGTTTCCATTGTGATGCCCAGTTCCAGTTTCTTTGTTTTACAACGTAAATTCCATCTCTAATTTGTTTCCCGTTGACTTCCAAATGAACACCATTATCTTTATGATTAGTGGCATAGCTTCTTATATATAAATAATAAATGCCGCTTGATGGGAAATCTACATTGTAGTGTAATTTACTTCCGTCCCTTCTATTCGTTGTTTTCATATATCCACTACACGAATATCCAGCTACATTTGAGTCCAAAACCCATCCATTTTTAGTAGCGTCATGATAGTTTTCAGCTTCATTAGCAAATATCCACATGTTTTGTAGTGAGGTAGATTGTGTTGATAGAATAATTTTATTTATATCAATTACCACCGTAGCAATATTGGAATCATCTTCTCCATCATTTACTTTCCACTCGAAGCTGTCTTGTCCGGTATAATCCTTGTTCGGGGTATAAGTCAGATCGTTGCCGACGCCGGAGAGAGTGCCATGCGAAGGCGGTTTCACAATAATAGTCTCGTAAGGGCCAGGACCGCCGTCAGGGTCATCATATAAAAGCTGCACATATACATCCTTATTTTGCTCGGTAACCACCTCTTTATTTTTTGTTACCGGTGCGATATTAGCCTTTGCTGGTGTATTCAATTTTGTCGTTGAAGACACTGCCGCTCTAACATCAGGCAATGGCACATCGATTCTTTTAACATACATAGCAGCTTCCTGGCCCATGTCCTTCGGCTTTCTGAATTTGTGGTCACCTTGAGCCAAGGCGACATTATCCTCGACTTGAATCGTTCCATGAATACAATCTAACCAAATGGTCTCATACTCACCGGCAGGCATATTTTTAATCCCCAGATCATCTTCTGCAACAGAGGAATATGCGATATATCGATAACCAGGCAAAGCCAAAATATATTGTGTGCCATCTAAAGCCAGTTCATCGTGTGGTGCCATAACATTGATATTCGTAGATTCGAAAAACCTTTGTAATGTCCGGCAATTGCGTAACTGTTCCATAGGCGTATCATCCACATTCATACCTAATACCATCACATAACATCCTGACATAGCAGCAGCCCAGATTCGTTTACGAAGCCCTTCGTGATCACCGTCTGCAATCAACTGCCTCATTGCTGCATCTTCGGATATATTTAAGTTATACTGACCTTCCGCTTTTTTCCATCCTTGAACAAGCCAGTGATGCAAATCGTCAGCCGTAGCAGTAAGATCCGTGCGGGCCTGAATCGAAAATTGATCGATGTTGGCGTCGTTTTTATGATGGAATACATTTCCACCCAACTGATGACTGGCGATGACATGGTTATAGTCATCAGCTTCTCTAATAGCCTGTGCAATTTTAGAAATACGCTGATGCCATTTATCCCCGATTTCCTGTGCTTCCTCCATCACGCACCATATTAAATTTTTATGGTGTTCGAAACGGTTGACTATCGATTGGATGAACTTCTTTTCTTCCGAGTGCAGATCTCCCGACTCATCTAAGTGCCAATTAAATTGTTTAGATACTTTAATAGCATCATCATAAATGAATAAATAAATGACAATATTGTGTTCGTCCATAACCTCGAACCACCGCTCCCACTGATCCATGATTTTTTGATTCAGTCCTTTAGTTGGGTTTTGTTCAATCCAGGGGTTATGCTTGCTGTCGGGGTAAATCCTGGGATTTACTTGATGGTCCTTCATAGCGTCGCCGCCATGAGTACGTACTGTTATTAAATAGAGGCAATTGCCGCCATTTTGCTTTAGCTTATCGATTAATTCCAACTGATCACCGTTGCGAGTGCCATCTTCGTTTAAAGTGCCACGGTATAAAAAACCTTCCGGATCTCCCGGTCCACACATAAAAAATGGATCTAAAAATCCATCATCATCTTTGTCTTGATTGTAAACTAACCAAGATGGATTTTTCGAATCGACAATAATCTGGCCTGATAGAGCAACTTGAACCTGCCCCATACTATATGAAGTTAAGATCGATAACAATGACAACAACGCTGCAAGTAATCTCTTCATATGATACTCCATTTGATAGAATCCCTTTTATACAATTGTTGTTTTCATAAATTAACTGACATTTCCCACTTACATGATTAAAAAACACAATTTACTCATTAAAACATCAATAATTTTACAAAACTTTCTGAAGCATGGTCAAGAAAAAGCCATTAAATTCGATCTTCAATTTATTATCAAAATCGACTCGCAAAACATCCTTTTTGGCTTCACCCATTAGGTTCTCCAAATCTGAACACAAAAACTATTTTAAAGAGTATCCATAAGCCCCATACTCTCAAAACCTTGCATTTTTTCACGGATTCACTCCGGGGTAAACATATTTTTCTTTCCCAATTGTACTTAAAACCGTTATGATATACAAATGTTAGATAACATTTAATCAGGAGATAAAGAATGAAAAAGTTGTTGTCAATTCTGCTGCCGGCCGTTTTATTCAATGCTCTTGCTTTTGCCGAAGAGCCGATGCGCATTGTTTTGACCGACATCGAGAAGAATATCTATATCGAAAACTACCAGAAAAGCGGCACCGCACCGGACTGCGAACAGCAATGGCATGTCAAAAAATATATCCTGCACGGCGGGACCCAGGAAGGTGTCGAAATCGTCGAAGTCAACAATGGAAAACTCACCTTAAAAATCATTCCCACCCGCGGCATGTCGATCTATGAAGTTACTTATGAAGACATCCGGCTCGGCTGGGACTCGCCCGTCAAAGGCCCGGTCCATCCGCAGTTTGTCAATCTCGAATCGCGAAACGGCCTGGGCTGGCTGTACGGGTTTAACGAATGGATGGTCCGCTGCGGCCTGGAATTTTTCGGCGGCCCCGGCCCCGATGAATTTATCGATAACAAAGGCGACAAATCATCCATGAACCTGACGCTGCACGGCCGGCTCGCCAACATCCCCGCTTCAGTGGTAGAAATAATAATTGAAAACGAAGCACCATACCGAATTAAAGTCCGGGGCAAAGTCGACGAAGCCCTGCTGCACGGACCGAAACTGCAGATCTGGACCGAGGTCTCGACCACTCCCTGCTCGAACCGTTTCCAAATCAGCGATGTCATCACCAATAACAGCGCTGTCGAGCAGGAGTTCGGCATCCTCTATCACGGCAACTACGGCCCGCCCCTGATGGAAAAGGGCTCCCGGTTCATTGCCCCGGTGAAAAAAGTCACCCCCATCAACGACCACGCCGCCGGAGATATCGATCGATACAACATTTACCGGGCCCCCGCGCCCGGCTTTGCCGAACAGGTTTACTGCATCGAGAACTGGGCCGATGCCAATGACCGGACCACGGTCATGCTGCACAACGAAAATTCTGACAGGGCGGTCTCGATCTCCTATTCGGTTGAAGAACTGCCGTTCTTTACGCTCTGGAAAAACCCTGTTGCGATCGAAGACGGCTATGTCACCGGCCTGGAACCCGGAACCGGCTATCCCCGCAACAGAAGTATCGAACGTAAATTCGGCAGAGTCCCCAAACTACCCCCTCACCAGAGCCGCTCTTTCACACTCGATTTTGAGATCCTCACTTCAAAAAATATGGTCCAAAGCCAGATACAACGCATCAATAAGATCCAGTCCGGCAGAAAGACTATTACTGAAAAAAAGCCCCTTCCTTAAATATTCAATTAATTAAGCCATGTCTCGATAATCATCTTAAGATCGTTTACATCGACCATTCCTGAATAATCCATGTCCGCAGCGTCGCAAACGATCGGTTCAGTGCAATCTTCTCTTTGCCAGTTTTTTATCAAGATTGTATAATCTTTAAAATCGACATTGCCATTGTTATCCAGATCAGGCAGGCAGTCACACAAGTCACCCACAAAATCCGCATCGTGGTCTCGTTGATCAACATTCGGCACATTCGGGCAATTATCAAAATATCTGAATAAACCGTCCTGATCGCTGTCGTGATTATAATAAAGCCGAAAATATTCACTTTGCAATGGTTCTCCGATCCCTTTACCTGTCGATTGAAGCTCGATTTTTATTAAACTTGAGTCATATAAATTCGCATCGGCAGCAACGCTGATGGGTATCTCAAAGTTTATATAGTCAAGGGATCCTGACTCTTTAGTGTTATCATAATTTCCGAGCCAGCCCGCATTGTCATTCACATCGAGAATGTACGTATCTTCGAGGTTGCCAAGATTTCGGACGATGACTTCCAACATGTCCGCATTTTCATTTGGATCCGAAAAGGCCGCTTGAATGGAAGATATCGTTCCTGTGTAATGATACAGGGATTCTTGAACCATCGCACAACTGACAGCTTGCCAGGTTTCTTCATCGGCCTCGAAAAAATTTATCATTTGACCAAGTTCGAAATGATTGGTGGTGTAGGCCAAACCTTCCGCTTCTGTGAAGCGAAAATATAATTTATTGTCATAAGGACGGTCCCAGATTATGGTATTAAAACCCATCCCGTATGGATTGCTCAATGTTGTCAATATTCCATATCCTTGATAGGAGTGAAATTGTGCGACACTTACGACATTTTCAGGACATTCTATCATATTATAATTATTCTGATTATTGATACCATCGCCGAGTAACATACTGTTAACATCGTAAAGGGCGTAATGCCTCATTCCATTATATCTGCTGCCGGCGAATCCGTAAAAAATATCACAATGCTTGGAAGGATCAAGGCCGTCGAGGATAATGGATTCAAATATTGACTCGGGTGTAATCAGCATCCTTGAAACAAGTCTGTAAGCACCGCCCATTTCAGTGGTCCTGATAAATTCGATTAAGTCGCCTTCATAACTGTTGCCGCTGACGACTTCCTGCTTGTCACCGTCAACAAATAAATCAATATGAACAACCGTTTCGTTTCCATGACCGCTGCCTGACCAAACACCGTCAATCAATAAAACGGTTCCTTGTGCACTTTGGGACCACTCGGAAATGTACACTCTACCGTTTTTTTCGAGATTATTCACTGTCCAGTTATTATGTTCCGAAAGTTCTATCGACAAGTCGCCTGAATTCAGCGTGATATTGCCGTAGGTAAAAGTGGAGAAAAATAATATCTGTAAAAACAGAAAATGATATATCAATTTAGACAACTGCTTGAAACCTCCTCACAAGTAAAACATAACGATTTCTTAATGCAAAAACCAAAAACAAAGCTGTCTTTAATCGATGATAAATTAATTTTCAGATAAGATAAATGTACCAAATATAAAGCTAAAAATCAAGAGAAAACCGATATGTACGGTAAATTATCCAAAAATATGATTTTATAATGAATAAAATTTTTTACTCAAAATACGTGTAGTTGATCATTCGTCATGTAATCTTCTCAGTCAAAATCGGTCGGCAGGTCGGGATGACGATAATATTCGAACATGCGTTTTATCTGTTTTGGCAAAACTTTCGTCAGTGACAGCTCGGGTATTTTGTCTTCGGCGAAAAATTCGACCTGCTCGGTTTCGTGACTCAGTGTGGCTTTACCCCCGATGAGTGTACACCGGAAAAAAAGCTTATAAATATGAAAATGAACCAGCGGCTCATGCGGGTGTTTGCTGCGGTCATATACGGCCAGCAGTTTTTCCGGGACCACCTCAAAGCCGGATTCCTCAAACGTTTCACGGGCGACGCTTTCCGAAGGCGATTCGCACAGATCCGCCCAGCCCCCCGGCAGCGACCACTTGTGATCCGACGTTTCCTTGACCAGCAGGATTTTGTCGTCTTTGAAAACGACCGCCCGGACGTCAACTTTCGGCGTCGCGTAGCCGCTTTCTCTGCTGAAAACATCCAGCACACGGTCTATGTCGGTTCCGGCTTTCTCGGCCAGCATCTCGGCGGCGATATCACGGACCTGCTCAAACCGTTCGATGTCAAACTGATTTTCGGTATAGTGCAGCCCGGTTTGCGAGATCGCTTGAAGTTTCTTTGCCCATTCGAGCCATTTCGGTTCCATATAAATCTCCAGACTTAAATTATTTAAGGAAAATCGTCCGTAATTGACGATAATTCCATATATTAGCGATTTTTTGTATTGATTATACAGGTTTTAACGAGACAACAAAGCCTAAATACGGTTGTGGGGCATTTTTGCCGGATTAACGAAAGGAACGCCATGAACGCGAATAATAATCTCAAGGCCCAGGATATTTTGAACAAGAACGACCAGATCGTCATCGCAGGAGCCGGCGGCTTTATCGGCGGGAATCTGGCAAGATATTTCCACGACCAGGGATTTACGAAGATCAGGGCGATCGACAAAAAGCCGCTGCGCCAGTGGCAGCAGCGAATCGAGGGAACCGAGTGTCTGTGCATGGACCTGAGCATCGAAGAGAACTGCAAACGGGCCTGCGAAGACGCCGTTGAGGTGTACAATCTCGCGGCGGACATGGGCGGCATGGGATTCATCGAGCGCTTTCGCATCGAATGTCTCCGCAGCGTGCTGATCAACACGCACATGATCGAGTCGGCCTATAACGCCGGAGCCCAGCGCTATTTTTATTCATCCTCGGCGTGCGTTTACAATACCGACCTGCAGCAAAGCCCGGATGTCGTCGCGCTGAAGGAGTCCGACGCTTACCCGGCCATGTCCGAACGCGGCTACGGATGGGAAAAACTCATCTCGGAAATGTTCTGCCAGGAATACTGGGCAGAACGCGGAATGAAAACATTCATCGCGCGATTCCACAACGTTTACGGGCCCTGGGGAACCTGGGACGGCGGAAGGGAAAAAGCACCAGCGGCCCTGTGCAGAAAGGTCATTGAGGCGATAGACAAAAAGACCAACCGCATCGATATCTGGGGTGACGGCTCAAGAACACGCAGCTTCATGTACATCGACGATTGCCTTGAAGGCATCGACATGATCACCCACTGCGAGGACCTGATCGCCACGCCGATCAACCTCGGCTCCGATCAGATGGTTTCGATCAACGAGCTGGTTTCGATCATTGAAAATATCGCCGGGGTGACACTCGAACGAGCATACGATCTCGACGCTCCCAAAGGCGTCGGCGGCCGCAACAGCGACAATACATTCATCAATCAGGTCCTGCATTGGGAACCGTCGATCTCTTTACAGGACGGCCTGAGCCCAACATACAAATGGATCGAACAACAATACAGGTGCCGAAAAGCCTCCAGCTTGGTTTCGGAAAATAACCGCGTCATATCAGAAATGAAGAACGAACTGATAAAATCCGCACAAAGAGATAAGGTTTATTCTTAAATAAGGTATGGAAAAGGAACACTAAGGGATTATTGTAAGGGTAGATCGACTATTTCTTGTCTTTATCCATCTTGCGCGTTTCGATCACCGCGATCACGATCACCCCGATAATCGACGCGTATCCGATCAATACCAGCGGAAGCATCAATCCTTTCATAAAACTATCCCGAAAAATAAATAAAAATACATTTTTACATTCAATCTAAATCAACACCATAAATACATTAAATCTGCCCCTAAGTCAAATCTTAATTTTTTGTCTTTCATCCGCTTCAAAAGAGCTCTTCGTTATTGATTTTGACTTTACGTGCTTTATTTTGTATAATAAGCCAAAATATAACTTAAGGAGGTTTTGTGATGTTAGTAAAGTTTGTAAAGGTCAGAAATTCGTTTTTAATATTTTCATGCATTTTCCTGCTTTTCGCCGTTTCTTTTGCCCAAATCCAGGATATCTTCTATATTTCCCCGGACGGCAACGACTTATCGGGCGACGGCTCGCAGGGTGCTCCCTGGCAGACAATCACCAAGGCTCGGGATGAGGTGCGTCTGGTCAATGACAGTATGACCGGCGATATTATCGTCTATTTACGAGACGGCAGATATCCGCTGAGCGGGCCGGTTCTGTTCGATCCCAACGATTCGGGCAGTAACGGCTATAAGGTGCGCTACCGGGCGTATCCCGGCGAACAGCCGATCATAAGCGGGGCGGTCAAGGTAGAAAACTGGTCCTTGCACAGCGGCAATATCTACAAAGCGCCCCTCGATAAAGACGGCCGTTTGAGACAACTATTCGTTAACGGCCAGCGATGTTCAATGACTCAGGACACGATCGACCTGCAGGGATTCGTCTATTCCGATCCGCCGACAGCTATCGACCGCGTGATCATTCGACCGGTCGTCACTGATCAATCCGTGGCCACCATCGGTGAAGGGGCAGTTGATTACGTAAAAGTAAATGACGGCAATGTCGTCAACGACACCTTTGACACCATGGTGACCGGTTCACCGCCAACCGGCTGGAACGTTTATGGAACGCATGGAACTGACAGCACCGTAACCATTGAAGAGATTCCCGGTTCCGGCAATAAAAGCATGCACATATATGACAACACAAGAAATTACACACCCTCGGCGGTGAGAACATTCACACCGCAGAGCGGCATTGTCTCGATAGAAGCAAGAATCAGGCCTTTACAGATCAACGAATTTTTCATGTTCTTTTCCGACTCGACCGGTTTTGCTAATGGCGGTGTTAACTTCAAAGCAACAGGCGGAGCCGGCAACCGTCTAAAAGTTCATCACGGCAATGGTTCGGAAAGTCTTATTTTCATAAATACCGAGACATGGTACACCATCAAGATGGTCGCTGATGTCAATGCTCAAACTTTCGATCTTTACGTCAACGGCTCGCCTGAAGGTTCGGGCTATCCATTCAAATACAGAAAAGAAGGTTTCAAGGTCAACGACGCTGATGTCGGATTCTATAACAATCCGACTTATATCGAGCTTGAAAAATGGAAAGTGTGGTCGGAAAACATCGTTTGCGTCGAT
>CAZNET010000036.1:0-12535 GCA_964571885.1 uncultured Pirellulales bacterium | reverse complement strand
TCACTTGTACTCAAACCGATCGACCCATGGGAGCCCAATAACGCCGTTTGGGGACAGAACTATCCGCGCGAATACGAAGCATATCTGAAAACACGCATCAATAACACTCAAACCAAATACGGAGGTGCGTATCCGCGCGATTACCTTGAGATCGATCCGATGCAGGTTATTTTGTTCGCCGGCTCGGGATTCGATAAGGATTATCTCCAGGCTCGTGGGCATTACTATTCATTGAAAGATGTATTGAAGACCGAGCGCGTCAATGCACCTTTCAAGGCGGCTACCTGCATGACCTGCAAGAGCACCGATGTTCCCAGGCTGATGGACAAAATGGGTGTTAAGGAATTTTACGCGGCCAATTTTCACGATATCAAAAAGCTCGTCTCGCACCCCATCGGCTGTCAGGACTGCCATGACCCGGCCACGATGAATCTTCGAATCACCCGGCCGGCGTTAAAAGAAGCGTTTGCCGCGATGGGCAAAGACATCAATAACGCTACACACCAGCAAATGCGATCCCTTGTCTGCGCACAGTGTCACGTCGAATATTATTTCAGGGCCGAGCCGAAAAACTACCTGAAGTTCCCGTGGGACAAGGGCACCTCGGTCGAAGCGATGATCGACTATTACGACCGTTACAATTTTGCCGACTATGTGCACCCCGTCTCGAAAACCCCGATGATCAAGGCCCAGCATCCCGATTACGAGCTATACCTGACCGGCATCCACTCCTATCGTGACGTCTCCTGCGCCGACTGTCACATGCCCTACCGCACCGAAGGCGGCGTCAAGTTCACCGACCACCACATTCAAAGTCCGCTGCTCGCTGTCTCCACAAGCTGCGCGGTCTGTCACCGATGGTCCGAGAAGGAAATTAAAACACGGGTCGAGGGAATCCAGGATAAGGTGCAGGCGGCGATGCTGAAGGCCGAAGAGGCGCTGGTCAAGGCGCATTTCGATATCGCAGCGGCGATCGAAGCCGGAGTCGCCGATTCCGACTTAGCCGGATCCAGAAAATTTCTGCGTCACGCCCAGTTCCGATGGGACTATATCTCCTCGACCAACGGGATGGGTTTTCATTCGCCGCAGGAATCCATGCGTATTCTTGGTGACGCAACCAACCAGGCACAACAGGTCAGACTGGCCGTTGTCAGACTATTAGCGAAGAAAGGCATCACCGACGAGCCAACCTATCCCGACATCAGCACAAAAGCAAAAGCAACCACATTATTAAAATCGTTTAAAGATTGAAGTGAATTATCATGCTTATTCAGCCGCGAGGTTTACTTTGGGTGGACGAGGACCGAATGACGATCTACGTTTCAAGATGCACGACTTTTTGATCCTGGTCGGCTTTGAGGGAGGCCTTTTTGATAATGTCGTAGAGCTTTCGGCATCGCCGAAGCTTGTCGAACCGAAATTCCGGATCGGATTTGTCACTGGTGATCAGTGTTACCGAGCCGATTCCGAGCAGACAATCCAGCAGTGATCGGCGAAGTTTTAAGTCCACCACGCGGAACATATCGAGATTGTCCACCCGGCGGTCGAGTATCCCCCGGCCGTGCTCGATTCTGACGGGGGTCACCTCATAATAGGTCATCTTCAGTCTGACGATCTTCAAAAGAAGAACCAGGCCCGACACCGCCATCAGGCCGGTGCAGACCAACTGCTTATATTTGACGAACAAATCAAGCCGCTGTTGAGTTACTTCGATATTCAGGTGTTTGACCGCGAAGGGTTCCCATGCGGTGAAACCGATGAAGTATAATATCCCGATGAAGACCGCGGCCCTTATGATCGGACCGGTGATACCGAATAAGGAAGGCTTGGCCCAGAACAGGACATTGTCTTCGTCCCCTTCCCCTTCCTGAGGATTCTGAGCCTGACAATCCGTTTGGTCGCCTTCGATTAAGGCACGCGCTTTATCGGTATTGAGAAATTCTCCGCAAAAGCGGCATTTGATCGCCGCTTGCTGAATTGTTTCTGCACAAAAAGGACATGCCTTTGTCTGCGGTTCAATACGCCAAACTTCCATAAAATAATTATCGGTCATAAATTTAAAATTTCTTCATTAAAATTTAGAACGAATCTCTTAGAATGTTCCTATAATAAACGTGTTGATATGATGAAATCTCAGTCAAAAGGAGATTATTATGAAAAGACGTGAATTTTTGAAAAATACCGCAATAACCTCAGGTGCCGTTTTATTTACAAAAGAGCTTCTGGCCGATTCCTGCGAAGATGTTTTGTATGAGGTGCCCGGCGAGCCACTTCCCAAACGGCCGCTGGGTAAAACCGGTCAGTCCTTGTCGATCATCGGTTTCGGCGGGATCGTCGTGAGGAACGCGACGATTGACAACGCGGCTCAGATCGTTAAGGAAAGTTTCGAGCGAGGGATCAATTATTTCGACGTCGCACCGACCTACGGCGATGCCGAGGTCAAGCTCGGCCCTGCGCTGAAACCCTACCGCGACAAGGTCTTTCTTGCCTGCAAGACCCAGAAGCGCGACAAAGCCGGAGCGAAAGAAGAACTCGAACAGTCACTGGAAAACCTGCAGACCGATTATTTCGACCTCTATCAGCTTCATGCGATCAAAGATGTGGAAAAGGATGTTAAAGCGGCTTTGTCGAATGACGGCGCGATCCAGACCTTCCTTGAGGCGAAAAATGCCGGCAAGATCCGCTATCTCGGTTTTTCCGCCCATTCCCCCGAAGCAGCTATTTACGCGATGGACAACTTCGATTTTGATACGATCCTGTATCCCATCAATTTCTGCTGTCACTATCAAAATCAGTTTGATCAGGAGGTGATTGCCAAGGCCCGGGAAAAGAACATGGGGATATTAGCCTTAAAGGCCCTGGCCAAGCAGAAATGGCAAAAGGGCATGGACCGCAGTGCGTATCCGAAGTGCTGGTACGAGCCGATTACTGAGCCACAAATGGCGAAATTATCATTGAGCTGGACGCTGTCACAGGGTACGACCGCGGCGATACCGCCGGGTGACCAACGACTTTTCAAACTGGCCCTGAATCTGGCTGGGGGCTTAAAATATATTACAGAACAGCAAAACCGGCAATTAAAGTCGAAGTCGACTGATCTAAAAGCACTGTTTCCGGTATAAAAAGCAGCAGAGTATTCAATCGTTTTGAATGGATTGAATAATTGTTGACATCATGGTCTTTATCGCCTCAGGCGATTGATGTGCTTGTCGATATACCGCGATGTATTCTTTCAGCGACATGTTTTTGAGGGCCAACTTGTTGTGTTGCCGTTGCGAGACGGCGTTTCGTTGCTAATCACAGACCAATTGCTGGATTTTTTCTTTGAAGATTTTCGTGGTAGCCGCAGGGTCAGAGGAATAGGTGATCGCGGAGCAGATAGCGATGACGTCCGCACCGGCGTCGATCGTCTGTTGGATATTGTCGAGATTGATTCCGCCGATCGCGACGCTTCGAATGGAGGAATCTTTGAGTTTTTTCTTAGCGGCTTTGACATACTCGATGCCGACTTTGTGTATATCGGGCTTTGTCGAGGTACTGTAAACCGGTCCGACCGCAACATATGTCGGATCGTCCGTCAGTGCTCGTTCGAGCTGACGGAGGTTATGTGTGCTTTTGCCGGTGATCATCGGTCTTGTTTGTAATTTATTGACGCAGTCGATGGGTAAATCGTTTTGGCCGAGATGAACACCGTCGGCACCGGATGCGATGGAAACATCGAGCCGGTCATTAATAATACTAAGCACATTATAATCTCTGCAGATATCGGCGAACTCCGAAGCCGTCGCGAATAATCGGTCATCGGGAATATCTTTTGCGCGAAGCTGGATACAGTCGGCGCCGCCGGCGGCTACCTTTGCGGTCAGTGAAAGAATGTCCCCGGGCAGATTACTGGTGATGACCACGTACAGTCTTACCTTCTCGAAGCGGGTTTTTGTGTCGCACATCATCATTACATCCCTTTCAAGCGTATAGATTCGATAACGCAATTGTTCGATCTGTCCCGCGGTGGCTGTGTCAATCGTCTGGATTGTCTCAGCTAAAACCCTCAGCGCCTCGGGCAGGCGTTTACACGCTGCGATCAGGCAGTCATTCAAGTCACCCCGTATCAATTGATTTTTCGCAACTATTTTTGTTCCGACATCTCTTTGGGTATCACGCCCAGCCAGCAACTTCAGGCCGTCAAGTTTGGCGACTACCGCTGAGAGCTCATGCCTGCAGGATTTGACGCGCTCGGTCAAAGCAGGATTATCCAGAATAAAACGGCATATTTCCTCTATGACTCGAAGCGCTTCCCTTGCACGGTTAAAATTAGCGTCGATTATCCTGTAAATGCCTTTGTTCATACCGTTATTATAGCATTTAAGAACTATCAATAACAGCGAAATTTATAAAGCTCTCCCTGTCGACGAAGCTGTTGGTTGACAGGGCGATTTTATGTTTGAAAAAGATATGATTGCAGGAGGCGTTTTTTTTAAAAAAATGCGGAGTCGCACCTCCTCCAGGGCGACTCCTAATATATCCTGAACAAAACCTTAAATCGGCTTTGGTATATGTAACAGGGCGGAATCATCCTCCTCCGAAGTCATGTGTTTGGACGCCCGCCCAGCAATTCATATTTCAAAGAATACAAGTCATTGATCGACCAATATTGGACTAATAGTAAGTGCAAACTTTATGCCAAAGTATTCATGTTAATCTACATGCAAAGGAGTAATTTACATAAGATTAATTCTAATAAGAGGTTAAGGTTTTTATACTTATAGAATACTAATAAGCTCTAAATATCTTATTTTAACAGCATGTTTCCTAAAAACTACACAATACCCCTTTAATGAGTCCAATAAGGTGTCGAATATGGTGTTCTGGGCCGATAATGCATACCGAATATTATTAATGTTTATTTATATCAACATTCTTGTTATAAAATTCAACGTAAAAAAATTTATATCATCTTTAAAATGAATAGAAGAGGATTTTTTGTTAATAAAAACCATCGGTCTATGAAAAGTGATATCTTGACAGACCACAGGGTTTTTTATGACAATAACATCTTAAGGAAATACCGTCATGAAATGTAAAACAACGCAAAAACAGTTACTCAAGGCTCAACGTAACGAACTCAGCGAGCATTTTACTTACGCCTGGCTGGCGGAACGGGTACAGAATCCCAAGAACCGCGAGGTTCTCGAAAGTATCAGCCGGGAAGAACGCCAGCATTACGAACTTCTTAAACGTTTAACGCAAAGGGACGTGAAGCCGCGAAAGTTTCGGGTCTTGTGGTATCAGCTTATCTCGCAGCTATTCGGATTATCGTTCGGACTTAGACTTATGGAACAGGGTGAGGAAGTTGGGCAAAGGGTATACTGCAGGCTCAAAGAAGAGCAGCCTCAGTTGGCGGATCTGTACCTGGATGAACAGCGTCATGAATCGGAAGTGCTGGGTCTTATCGAGGAGGAGCGCATTGCCTACGCAAGCTCGATTGTACTGGGTCTTAATGACGCTTTGGTGGAGCTGACCGGGGCGATGGCGGGTCTGACGTTTGCGCTGCAGAACAGCAGGCTCATTGCAATGACGGGATTTATCACCGGTGTCGCCGCCTCGATGTCGATGGCCGCTTCGGAATTTTTATCTTCGCGGGAGGAAGCCGACAGTTCAAAAAAACCCTTAAAATCCGCGGCTTATACGGGAGCCGCCTATATTGTGACGGTTCTGATTTTGATTTTACCGTATTTGTTTTTGGGTAATGTTTATATCTCCGCCGCAATAATGATGGGATTGAGTATTCTTGTTATCTTCGGCTACAATTTTTATATCTCTACCGCTAAAGGACTGAATCTCTGGAGGCGCTTCGGAGAAATGGCTCTCATCTCGATCAGTGTCGCGCTGATAAGTTTTTTAATTGGTCTTGCGGTTCGGAAATTCTTCGGTGTTGAGATATAATATTAACGGCCTTATTAGAATTCGCTGTTGAGTTGACCTGAAATTTTATCCATTTAGGATTAAAAGCGATATATTTTTTTACACTTTCAATCGAGCTTTTTCACCGTCTTGTATTTACGAGGAATATAGTTATAGCAACTTTCCCCCTTCTTTATTGAGCTGTTCTTCTCATGATGGCACGTCGAGTTCTTTTTTGTTCGGGTACGCCGGACCCGGCGGATTTCGGTTTTTTCGGTGCCGGTATCGACAATGTTCGGCCGGGGCCGGATATCCTGCAGTTCGGCAGCACCTGTTTTAGCTGTTCTTTTTCTTCCTCGGTCAGTGACTCTCCTGGAACAGTAAATGAAGACACATCCGCCATAACCTGAATATTCTGCCGCCAGTTTTCTGTAAGCGTTACATAACTGAGCATCAGTTTGTCAAGCATCGGCAGATCTTTGAGATAAACCAAGCCTTCATCGGTGATGTCTTTGCCGGAGAGCCTCAGTATTTTAAGGGATTGTAGCTTGCCGATATGAACCAGACCTTTATCGGAAATATTCTCACAAAAACAAAAGAACTGCTCCAGAGAATCTAGGCCGCTTAAATGAGCGGGACCATCGTCTGTAATATGATCGCCCAAAATCATCAAATGTTCCAATGAGGTAAGTTGGCCTATATGTTCCAGGCCCGCATCGGTAACCGGTACGCCATTTAAATGTAGATATTACAGCGATGGGATTTTGCCTATATGTTTTAATCCAGCATCGGTAATCTGTCTTGAGTTTAACGTAAGATGCTTTAATCCGGATAATCCGGATAGATGTACGAGTTGCGCATCTTCCACCGTTTTTACGGACACTGCTTGTATATCGTTGGGCTTTAGATTTGCCAACGCTCTTAGATCACTGGCGGCTGTATTGCTTATTTTAAGGTGTACATCTTGTCCTGCGGGTACTTTTACCTTTCCCTTGGCCGGTCCGATTAACTGCCAGCCCATCCACCAGTGCGGATCCAGCGGCCGTAACTGCCCGACATAGACCGTCCCCAAAGACCTGTCTTGCGGGAAATGTAAAGTTCTTTCTTCAATTTGAGGATTATTTTTATTCGATCTGTCATCTTTTTCCAGCACATTGATCAAAGCGGGGCGGTAGCCGACGATGTCGTCGATCTTCCATCGGCCGTCCTCTTCGACAAAAATGATACGCCACGTTTCATTTTTATAGTCCGATTCGATGATTACCTTGTTATCTTTTGTGGTGTAGAAACGGTCCGCACTTAAGTTTACAAAATCCTCTTTTTCCCAGATGAAAGCCGAATCCAGCTTATGTGTTGGTTCCATTTGCTTTTTAAATCTTTCAAGGCCGCCCCGCTGGTATTCCGATTTTTTATAATCCCCCGTAAACAACCGCCAGGACTGCTCGTAGTTTTTGTCATTTATATAACGTTGCGTATTTTTGAAACTTTGCAGTACCGCCTGCTTTTTATCGTCAGCAGCCGGCTTGGTTTTGCCGTCCTGCGTTGATGCCGATTCAAGGTCGCCTGCCTTGAACAGACGAACACTGAATGGATTTTCATAATCGTACTGCTGCTCTGTTTCGGGATTGTAAAACTTGATGCGGACATACGTGTTTTCGGTGACAGGTCCCTGTATCTTATAGACAAATCTCGCTCGTTTCGTTTCATTGGGCATGATTTTTTCAAAGAAATTTGTTCCCCAGCCCATTCCCTGCGGGACATAATCGACCGACCGGGTATAGATATGAATGGCGAAAAGCTGCTCTTCGTCGGAATTATTCTTGACTGTTGCATAAAGGACATTTTTCCCCTGGGCGACCGGTTCCATCTCTACGTTGAGGATTTGGAGATTGCTTTGAATTTGTCCGGCCTTTTCAGGTCTGTAAAGATAAACGCCGGCAGCATCAACACCATATAAAAGCCCGACAGGTACAAGTATATCGGCAAGTGCCTGACCGGCAACATTATCTTTGATGTTCACAGGCTCGATATAACGGCGTCGCTCGGGGTCGGCCAGTTTGGCGCTTTTGTCCCAGTTGTACGGCACGCCCGCCGCTTCGCAGACCGCGATCACCGCGTATTGAACAGTCAGCCTGTCACCATCAGGGCTGTTACCGATATTCACCGTCACCGTCTGCCGAAGTTTCTCGGCATATGTTTCTGTTTGTTTTTGACCTTCTGGACGTTCTACTTTTACAACACCGGCTTGATTGCGGTCTTCTGACAATAACTTGAATGGAAATTGTCCTACCGTTGTGCTTTCTCCTTTTTGTGTTGTCGGGATATTTATTGATAATTGCTTTTCGCCTGACTTGATTTGTTCGTATTCACGTTCACTCAAATGAATTTTAAAGTAACCTTCTTCGTCAAGTTCTGCAAGCCCCCTCATTTGAATTCTTCCATAAGGTAAAGATATCCGAGTTTTTGCGTTTGGCCATGGGGAAGGCTTGATGACCGCCGGTGCGCCATCCTCAAATAATACACGGCCATATAAAACATATTTAGAAGGAACTGCAATGATTTCATTGACCGTTTCACCGCTAAGCAAGGTCACCTTTTTCTTTGGCCATTCATATTCTTTGTCTTCGGGAATAATCCAAATCAAGTAATTGCCTGCGGGTATTGATTTTAGACTGAACCTGCCCTCGTCGTCTTCAATTTTCTGGACATACCAATAAGTCTTCAGATGTCCGCCTTTGGGATCTTCAAAATCGATCCCTTCCCAGTCATTATCAAGGCCGATACTTGTCCTGAAAGCGTTAACAGGATCCCCTTCTTCGTTAACGACCTTACCTTCGATCGAAGCATTTCCTTTTTCGCGCTGCTCAAACTTAAAATCAACCTTCGCAGGTTCACGAAATACTTTTTTCAGACCCATTAATTCGTGATATTCTACACCAGAATCCAGTATCTCAATGCGTTCAACTCGCAGGCGGTACGGCCAGTCAACCATTTCATATTGGTAATATCCATTTGAATCTGTCTTGATCTGCGGCACCAAAAAACCAGCAGCGCCGGGTTCGTGATGTTCCACAATGGTAACTGTGGCATCTGCGATCGGTTCATTATGCCAATTGGTTACATGACCTTCGATCATTTCCGTTTCTAATGTATTTTGTTTTTTATCTCTATTACTCGATAGAGCCAAAGCGGTTGGTATAACAATAGCGATGATCAATAGCATTGTTATAAAGGAAGGCAGCCAGGAGAGTTTTTTTTCATTTGAACCGTCGTTTGTAAGCAATCGTTTTATGCGGTCGAAGAGATTTCCTCCGGTTGCTGCTATTGCTAACTGCGATCCGCGGATTTCTTCCATGGTGGTCAGTGCTTTTGCGTAGCGGAGTTTGTCTGTGCAGAGATCGATGGCCAGGTCGTCGCAGCAGTTTTCTCGTTCGATACGGATCTTGCGTGACACCCACCAGACGGCAGGGTGATAAAAGCCCAGTATTTCGACGACCGTCTGCAGCATATTGACGAGGTAATCGCATCGTTTGATATGGGCCAGTTCGTGGGCCAGGATCGCCTCGAGCTGATCGGCGGTCAGGCCGGTCAAGGCGCTGGCCGGTAATAAGATAACGGGTTTGAAATGTCCCACGACGGTCGGGACCTGCACCAGGGCCGATTCCATAATACTGACCATTCGGTTAATTCCCATCTGCCGGCTGAGCTCTTTTAATTTCAGATTGATCCTTTCGCCGACCGGCCTGACCATCTTCCGTCGCAGTCTCTGCAATTGCGTCCAGCCGCCGAGGTGCCACAGGCTCAAGCCGAACACACCGACAAACCAGCAGACGACAATAAAGGGAAGTGACGCCTCGACAGTATTGATAAATCTGGTTTTTAATGGTGTCTTTGGTGTCACGGTATCGGTTACCTGCGGCGGCTCGGCCATCGGAATTTCGATCACAACTTGCGAACCGGTTACGTGAGGCGTATCAATCTCCGCGGTTTTGATCGTCTCAATTGCGGTTGGGGCAACGTTCACTACTGTCATGGTCACCATCGGCATCAGCACGATCAGAATCAGCGCCCCGCAGGCAGCCATATATCGCAGGTTCGATGACGATTTTCGCATCCATCGCATTACGATTGCCAGCACTACCGCGACCGCCGCCGCCTGCCAGGTAAAATGCACCAGTGTCCATCCGAGTTTCTGTACCGTTTGCGTTTCTAAAATATTTTGCAGTGTCTGCATCTTATTTTCCCTCCATTTCGTCGATGATCTTTCTGATTTTTGCCAGTTCTTTAGCCGAGACATTTTTCGAAGAAAGGGCCCGCATGACCAGCTTCTCGGCCGATCCCTTGAAAACCTTATCGAGCAGATCCTTCACCACCTGCTTCTGCGTCTTCTCTTCGGTTGCCGCGGGCTTATAGATATGCTGGAATGCCGAGTCGTCGCGGATCAGCAGCCCCTTTTCCGTCATGATCTGCATGAGTTTGAGCGTCGTGGTGTAGCCGGTTTTCTGCCGCTTGTTCATTTGATCGTTGACCTGCCGAACCGTGCTGGGCCCTTTGTCCCAAAGGACCGCCAGAATCGCCAGCTCCCTGTCGGTCGGTCCGGTTGCTTTTTTCCGTGCCATTTTGTTCCCTTTCAATTATCAATCAATCCGAAAATCAGAATATACGAATACTTTCGTAGTTGTCAACG
This sequence comes from uncultured Pirellulales bacterium, assembly GCA_964571885.1. GTDB lineage: Bacteria > Planctomycetota > Phycisphaerae > Sedimentisphaerales > Anaerobacaceae > CAZNET01. The sequence goes on along the minus strand of CAZNET010000036.1, from coordinate 1,947 downwards.
AAAAAATTCGTATTTTTTCGGAAATTTTATTATTTTTTGTTTTTCAGGCGCAAAAAAGATATCAAAGGGCGTATTTTTACTGCCATTGGTGGTTTTTGATGGAATCGAGGATCATTTCGGCGCACCGCATTGCGGCCAGCCCCTCTTCGGCGGTGACTTCCGGGCGCAGCGATTTGTCTGCCACGGCTGTTAGGAAAGATTCCTGTTCGACCTTAAGCGGTTCTTTTTCGTCGATATCGAGTTTTTCGATTTTCAAAAGGCCGGTCCAGTCCATCTTTAAAAGATCGAAGGTTCCGGCTTTTTTGATCTGTCGGATCTTTTCGACGACATTGATATTCGGGTCCGCCTTGATGACGGTCCCGGTTTTTTTGAAGTAGTCGAGGCTCAGGTATGCCTGTCTGCTGAAGACGCGGACCTTTCGTTCGGTTTTCAACGCCAGCCGGGATGCAGTGACATTGGCGATGCAGCCGTTCTCGAAAACGATGCGGGCGTTGCAGATATCCTCTTTTTCGTCGATGACACTGACGCCGACGGCATCGACTTTTTTGATGTTACTTTGTGCCAGTGACAGAATGATGTCGATATCGTGAATCATGACATCGAGTACGACGCCGACATCCGTGGAACGGAACGGATACGGGCTGATCCGGTGGGCCTCGATGAATTTCGCTTCGATATTGAGCCGTTTCATCGCCTGGACGACCGGGTTGCACCGTTCGGAGTGGCCAACGGCGGCGATCACGCCTTTTTCTTTTGCAGCCGTGACGATACTTTGCCCCTCGTCCACACCGGCCGCCAGAGGTTTTTCAATAAGCACCGAAATACCGTTGTTTATGAACGTCAATGCAAGCTCATGGTGCGTGACGGTCGGTGTCGAGATCGTCACGGCGTCAACTTCATGGAGGATCTCCTCAGGAGAATCACAGGCATCACATTTGAATTTTTTCGCGAGCTTTTTGGCCTTTTCGATGTCACTGTCAACAATCACGATGAGATCGCTTTGTTCGAGCTGATGATAAAGCCGGGCGTGAATGGAACCCATTTTACCCGCGCCAATAACGGCTGTTCTTAATTTATTCATTGCTTATGGTCACTTTCAAAAGAAATGTCGCTTTCATATCAATGCCGAAACTGTTCGAGATAGCGGCCGTACCGCTGTTCGCTGCTTCGAATAATCGATTCGACGATGGCCCGGACGTTTTCATCAATTTCTTCACCGGCAATGATCTTTGCTTTTTCCAGCAGCGGGACGTCGTGGTTGAGCCGGTAAAGACGTTTGTAAACGTCGAGGATAGCCCGCTGCTGCTGTTCGTTGAGTCCGGCCCGTTTCATACCGCGCTTGTTAACCGAGCGTATCATGCAGGGATAGCTTCCGCTGATGGTCATGAAGGGGGGGAAATCCCGCGTAATGGCGGTCATGCCCGCCGAATAGCACCATTTACCGACGGTGACGAACTGGTGGATTGCCACCACTCCGCTGAGCCAGACGCCGGTTTCGATCTTGCAGTGACCGCTGATCTGGACCATGTTGCTCAGGACGGCGTTATCTCCAAGGGTGACATCGTGGCCGAGATGCGAACCAATCATCAACAGGTTGTTATTGCCGACTTTCGTATGTTTGTCAGGGTACATACTGGGATGAACCGTTACCGATTCGCGAAAGGTATTGTTGTCGCCGACGATAAGTTTTCCGAGTTCGGCGTCGGGTTTTAATCCGAGCAGCTGCGGGTTGTAGCCGATAACGGTGTTGGGAAAGAAATGGTTATTTTTTCCGATGGTGACATTTTTACCGATGGTCACATTTGCCTCGATCACGGTCCCCGAATCGATGCGGGTCCCGGATTTGATATAGCAAAACGGACCGACGATGACATCGTCAGCTAATTCAACACCTTTTTCAATAACCGCAGAAGAATGTACTTGTGCCATTTTTTGCTGCTCCCGGCT
>CAZNET010000035.1:3120-12548 GCA_964571885.1 uncultured Pirellulales bacterium | reverse complement strand
CGGCGATCGTAATGATCGGAAATTCCAGACCGTAAGGTTTGCCGGTATCGGGATTGATCGACGAAGGGCCGGTCGTGCCGCAGCATCCACCGAGGAAGTTCGAACAAATAACAAAAAATTTGTTAGTATTTATTGCCTTGCCGGGACCGACCATCATGTCCCACCAACCGGGTTTTTCGCCCTCGCCGCTGTGATAGCCGGCCACGTGAGCGTCCCCGCTCAGTGCGTGACAGATCAGTACCGCATTATCGCCCGCTCCATTAAGGCGGCCATAGGTTTCGTACGCCACATCCACCGGTGCCAGCGTCTTGCCGCAATCCAGTTTTAATGGATTTTCCGGCTCAATAACCCGCATTTGCAGGGTTTTCACGATACCAACCGAGTTTTTATGCGTTTGACCCGTCATAACCAAAAGTATAGCGAATTAATATTCTTTGTAAAGCGCTAAATGCCTTCGTTTCGACACCATCAGACCGTCCCGCCCCGATGCGTCACGACCACGTGACGACACTGCCTCGAGACATTTTTATTTCTTAAATAACAAAAATTCTTGACACTTAGTGACGTCACCTCTAAATTGTATTTGATTTTGGATTGTTTCTGAAATTGAATATATAAATTTCAAAACTAAATTTTGTAAGGAGACATAAAACATGGCAAAGAAAAAGAAAAAAGCGGCCAAGAAAAAAACGGCTAAAAGGAAACCGGCCAGGAAAAAAACTGCAAAGAAAAAAACAAAAAAGAAAAAAGGCGGTGCCGGCACATGGTCCAAGGCGGATATCGCATTGCTGAAGAAAATGTTCCCTAAGAATCCGACCGCAGCTGTTGCCAAAAAACTAAAACGCGGTACCGATGCCGTAAAGAAAAAAGCCTCAAGGATGGGCCTGAAGAAAAACAAAAGCTACCTGAAGAAAATCGGCAGAGCGTAGTCAGTCACTGGCGGTTAATTCCTGCGAAACCAATTCGACATATCGGTCCAGGTTCTCGGCGAGTGTCTTGCTTAGTCCCTGAGATAGTTCTATGATCTCAGGTTCGATTCCGAAGATAATAATTTCCGGCGGGCACTGGTCGAGTTCTCTGGACATTCTGATTATGTTGAGAAGATCGGCTTCGTGCAGAGATTGATGGGATAATTTTTTCACGCTTTGCACCTGCTGGGGTGTGAATTTAACAATCGTACCGGGTTTTTTTCCCATCAATGCACAATCGACGAAGATAACCTTCCGGCGTCCGGCGATGCGGTGCAGTAGAGTGATTCCCCCCGTTCCTGCGTCCGCAAACTCTACATCCGCAAAATCGTCCGCATAAGCCAGCAACCTGTCAATGACGGCGATGCCTATCCCTTCATCGGCCATCAACGGATTGCCTAATCCAGCAACCAAAATGTCTTCAGCCATGGCGATTCTACTTTACAAAGCGAACATTTAGCATATGTGTCGAACAGGAAATACACGGATCATAGGAACGAACCAGCATTTCCATTTTGTGCCTGACTAAATCTTCGCCTTCATCCAGGATTGCCGGAACCAGCTTCTCAAAATCATTCTGGATCGCGGCGTGGTTTTGATTCGTCGGAATGCAGATATCGGCACCGGTGCAAATCCCATTATTATCGAATTCATACTGATGAAAGAGAATGCCGCGAGGCGCTTCAACACAACCGGACGCCTTGCCCGCTTTAGGCGAGACGGTGACTTTTTCATTTTTCAAGCCGCGTGTCAGAATCTTATCAATGAGCTCGATACCGGACTGCACCACCTGAACACACTCAACGAGCTGAGCGATCGTATTCATATAAGGATTGCAGCAGCCTTTTTCAAGCCCGAACATCTTTGCGACGGCTTTGGCTTCGTCGGTCAACAGATCGGCATTGATATTGAAGCGTGCCAGTGCGCCAACCGTATAAGATTCACGGTTCCATTTGGTCCACTTGGCGGTTGACTGCGGACTGACATATTCGTTAGCGACCGACTGCCAGTCATTGATCGCAACCGTTTTCGGATCGGTATCGGTCGAGGTAATTTCTCCGTGATAGAACGTATAGGTCGGCGGATCGTTCTGTTTCAATGCGACGTACTCTGTGTCTCGCTCGAATTGGGGGATGTTTTCAGCAACAGAGACCAAAACCTCAGCAATAGCAGTCAAATCAGATAATCCAGTCTTCAAAGATTCCTGCAGTTCACGCAATTGCTGTTCGGTTGGAATCTTTGTTAGCCCACCTGGGGTTAAGGTCACCGGATGCGTGGTTCGACCGGCGATCAGATCCGACCAATCATTTGCAAGTTTATGAGCGCGAATAATGGTTTTGACCGCATCCGGAGCCTTGGGGACTAAGGGGACGACCGAGGGAACACCGAAAAAGTCGGGTGCCGCCAGATATCCGATATGCAGCGTATGACTTTGAAGCTGTTCTGAATAATGCATCAGGATACGCAGATCGTCGGCCTGCTCGGAAACTTCCAGCCCCATGGCATTTTCCACTGCCTTGGTCGAAGCCAGCGAATGGGTGATCGAGCAGATACCGCAGATCCTGCTGACAATCGTCTGGATGTCCTGATAACTTCTGCCGCGGACCATGGCCTCAAAAAATCTCGGCGCCTCGGGCACCTGCCATTCAACCTGTTCGATCTTGCCGTCATTGGCATTCACAACGATATTGCCGTGTCCTTCGACACGCGTTATATGATGTACATTTACATTTACAGAATTGCTCATAATGTAGGCTCCTGTTTGCTTCCAAAGAGAACCATCTTGGTCTTCAAATCTTCAACATCCAATCCGTATCGTTCGATCACGTCCTTTGCCGCATCGACGTTCGGATTGTCGATATAACCGCGGCAGCCGAAACACCTGAAACCGCTCGACGGACAACGCGCCCCGCAACCGGCGCGAATGATCGGCCCCAGGCACACCTGTCCGTATTCCCACAGGCAGGGATTACCTTTGGCTTTACACTCGACACAGACCGGGTACTCCGGTATTTCGGGCTTCTTACCCATCAGCAGCGACCGGATGATATAGGTGAATTCCTTGCGGTCTATCGGACAGCCGTGAACTTTATAATCGACTTCCACGACCTCATCGACCGCCTTGGTCATCGCGGTATTCAGGTGGGGCCGTGAACCGTCTTCGCCGTAAACATATTGCTTGACCTCATCGAGGTCGAAATTGTTCTTCAGTTTATTGATTCCACCAATGGTCGCACAGGTTCCAAGGGCGATCAGAATTTTTGCCCTGCTTCGAATTATTTTTACTCTTTTTTCGTCTTCTTCACGAGTGATCGAACCTTCGACGATCGCGATGTCGTACTCGTGACTTTGCTCACTCATTGCCTCACGCCATTCGACAACGTCCACCACATCGATCAAATTCAGGATCTCATCTTCGAGATTGACGATCTGAAGCTGACAGCCTTCACAGCAGGCAAAATCAAATATTGCTACTCTTGGTTTACTCATTTATATAGCCTCCGGCGCTACGCCTAAATCTGAATACTTAAATACCGGACCATCGACACATACGTAATATTGATTGATCTGACAGTGTCCGCATTTGCCGACACCGCATTTCATTTTTCGTTCGAGATTGAGATAGATATTTTCATGCGGCACATTGTCTTCCTGCAGGGCCATCAATACGAATTTATACATGATCGGCGGGCCGCAGACATAGATCTGCGAGGTTGCCAGTTCCGATTCGATCTTCGGGATCAGAGTCGTCACTACACCGACATTGCCGTTCCAACATTCGTGGGCCTCGTCGATGGTTTCGAGGAAATGAACATCCTCGCGTTTGGCCCAACCTTCCATTTCTTCGACAAAGAACCGCTGGGGGTGACACTTGGTACCCATCAGGATCGTAACGTCGCCGTAATTATCGCGGTTATCGAGAACATAGTTGATAAACGACCGCTGAGGCACCAGCCCGATGCCGCCGCAGATAAAGATCAGGTTCTTGCCCTTCGCCTCTTCGACCGGATAAACACCGTTGCCGAACGGACCGCGGATACCGATTTTGTCGCCGGGCTGTAATTGATGGATCGCGTTTGAGACGTTGCCGATCTTTCGAACAACCATTTCGAAGCCGTCCTTCTGGGTTGGTGACGAACTAATGGTAAACGGCGCCTCGCCGATACCCGCCAGTGACACTTCGACAAACTGACCGGGGATGTAATCGAAGTCTCCCTCGTCCATCGCCACTTTAATATACAGCTCGGTGTCGTTCATCAGATTGACACTGTCAACCGTCGCCAGTTGCGGCAAATAAATATCTTTTTTCGCAGTGCAGCATTCACACATGAAATTAGCTCCCAATCACTATTAATCAAGTCCTAAATCGTCAATTAACTGGTTATATATACTCACCGGGTTCGCGATATCCGGCAGACACGCTGCGACACAGCGGCCGCAGCCCACACAGGCAATTTGTCCGCCGATCTTACCCGGCACATATTTTCCTTTACGGTATATTCGATGCCTGAACCGATCGGCCCGGGCTTTTCTGAACTCATGCTCTCCGGCGACCTTGGTAAATCCGTCCAGCAGACATCCGTCCCAGGCACGCTCGCGTTTGCCGGTCTTCAGGTCCCAGTTGACATCGTCCTGCACATTGAAACAATAGCACGTCGGGCAAACCTGGTTACATGAACCGCAGCTAAAGCACGTCCTGGCTCTTTCGTCCCAGACCGGATGATCATAGGCCTTTTCCAGCAGTCTCGGCAGATAAGAGGGATTACATTTAAGCTGGTGTTTGTTCAGATTCTTTTTGTTATTTTTCTGGACCTGCTCACGCTTGCTCAGATCCTCGTCGCTTGCCTTTGAACCGCCCGCCGAATCGAGCAGTTTTTTTCCTTTTTCGGTAGCCGCATGAGCGACATAGCCGTCGCCGATATCGGTTAGCAGAATATCGTATCCCTTATCCACGGTGGCCGTTCCCATCGATGAAGCAAAGACATTTTCGGAAGCATTGACGACATCGCAGGCGATGATGGCGGTATTGTTTCTCCTGGCGAAATAATGGGTGTCGTAATTGTCCTGACTGAAAAGCTGGTCCATCTGATTAATGGCGATCATGTCATAAGGATGAACACCGATCAGAACCCGTGAAGCATCCTCATGAGTCGATTCATAACCACCGCCAACCTTAAAGGTCATTAATGTCTCGACGGGCGGCTGAAAAAATTTCTTGGGCGGCTGCAGCGTTACGTCATAATCGAGTCGAAGATCCTCGGCCTTTTTCAAAGACGCAAAATCGAACCGGTCCCCTTGGGCCTGAACGCCGAATACATCGGTTGTCTTTATCAAATTTTCGACAAAGCTGTTAAAAACTTCTTTACTTAGTTTTTTTGTTTCCATGTCCATTTCCTGTCTTAAAAGCCTGTTTCAGGCCGCCGTTACCACTCATTATCTTCTACGTAAAGTTTGTGCTTGTGTTCACAATCACGAAAAGCGTCCATTATATGCGACCGAATTTACAAATCAAGTATTTTATCCTATTTTTAATTTTTTTTAGCAATAAAGTGAAAAAGAACAATCATTATCTTAATAAAAGAAACCTGTCGTTAACATGAACCAAAAAACTTGACAATACTACCGAATATCGCTATTTTTAAAGTGATTATTCCTGTATCTTAAACAATGGTAGTCTTTTTGAATCACAGGAGGCCAAATTGAGAATATTATCAGGTATTCAACCGTCGGGCAGGCTGCATATCGGCAATTATTTCGGCGCGATGCGTCAGCATCTCGCTTTTCAGGCCGAACATGAATGCTTTTATTTCATCGCCGATTATCACGCTTTGACATCGAATCCTTCACCAGCCGATCTGGAGCAATATACCCTCGGTGTTGCTATGGATTATATCGCCCTCGGTCTCGACACTGAAAAGACGGTTTTCTGGCGGCAATCCGATGTGCCGGAAGTCGCCGAATTAACCTGGCTGCTTTCCTGCGTGACGCCAATGGGACTGCTTCAGCGATGTACCAGCTACAAAGACAAGGTTGCCCAGGGACTAAGCCCAAACCATGGATTATTCGCTTATCCGGTCCTGCAGGCCGCGGATATTCTTATCGTTAAAAGCAATCTTGTACCGGTCGGGGCCGACCAGAAACAGCATATCGAGGTCACCCGCGATATCGCCCAGAAATTTAACACGGCCTATCAAGAAGTATTAATGATCCCTGAAGACCATATCATCGAATCGGTCGCGGTCGTTCCGGGCGTGGACGGCAGGAAAATGAGCAAAAGTTATGGAAACACCATCGAGATTTTCGAACCTGAAAAAAGCCAGAAGAAAAAGATCATGCGGATCGTTACCGATTCGACGCCGGTCGAAGACCCCAAAGACCCTGATAAATGCAATATCTTTGCCTTATTGAAACTTTTCGCGACCGAGAACGAACTGAACCAATGGGATGCCAAATACCGAAGCGGCGGCATGGGATACGGCGAAGCGAAAAAACGCCTGGCCGAACTGGTCATCGAATACTTTAAGCCTTACCGGGAAAAACGGGAAAAACTCGAAAAAAATCCCGATCAGATAAAACAAATCTTAGCCCAAGGGGCACAAAAAGCAAGAAAGGTCGCAAAGCAGACTTTAGCCGAAGTTCGCAATGCAATAGGTTTAGGAGATTACAATAATGGCTGACGAAAAACTGGTCACAATTGCCGAATTCGATAATTATATCGAAGCCGAATTAGCAAAACAATTGCTCGAGGACAACGGTATCAAAGCTGTCGCTACCGGAGAAAACGCCTCGAACGTTATGGGCTCGATCTCCGCCGTTGAAAAACCCCAGGTGCAGGTACTTCAGAGCCAGGCCCAAAAGGCGATGGAGATCCTCGAAGAAAACGAACGGCAACGCGAGGAAGAAAACGACGACGACGATGATGAAAATTACGGGGATGACGACGACTATGACGAAGAAGAAGACGATTATGAATATGACTTTGACGAGGATGAGGACGAGGATTATTAATTGGCAGATTACCGCGTAAATCTTGATATCTTCGCGGGTCCGATGGATCTGCTTCTGTATTTGGTCCGTAAGGAAGAAGTCGATATCTACGACATTCCCATCGCGAAGATAACCGATCAGTATCTTCAGTATATCGAGATGCTCAAGAGCCTCGATGTTGATCTGGCGGGCGATTTTCTCGTGATGGCAGCGACATTGATGCAGATCAAATCTGCCATGCTGCTGCCGAAGGCCAATCCCGACGAGGTGGATGGTGAGGAATTGTCGGATCCCAGAGCCGAGTTGATCCGGCAACTGCTGGAATACAAGAAATATAAAGACGCGGCCAATATGCTGGGGGACGCCGTCGAAGAACAGAATGAAAAATTCAGACGGCCCGACACGATCATTCGATCGATCCAACCCGACACCGAGCCCGAACTCGACATGGACCAGGTCAGCATCTGGGATCTGCTTGAAGCGTTCGACAATATCATGAAGGCCACCGGTGTCAGTTTCGATATCAGCCACATCACCGACGATACGCCGATCGACTTTTACCAGATCGAGATTTTGCATCGCCTGCAGACGGATGGACCGATGACGTTCAACCGCATTTTCGAAGGCAGAAAAGAAAAGATCGTTCTGGTTGGTTTATTTCTCGCTCTTCTGGAACTGATCCGCGAAAGCCTTATCTGGATCGAGCAGGATCAGCAATCCGAAACCATCTATATTAAGGCTCTGACGGACGAACCGGCTGAACAGGCCGTACACAATGCCATCATGGCCACCGAAGCCGAAATCACTCAAGAACAAACGCCGCCGCAGAAAGCTCAAATACAAACCGAAGAACCGCATGAAACGCAAACTGACCAGCCTCAGCAGCCGCTGATCGATATCGTCGAGTTAGATCAAAAACACGAACAAAAAATTTCATCAACCACCGACCTGTCGGACGAAAACAAAATTCCCATCACGGAAATCCCTCCGAAAAAATCACAAGAAAAAGAACAACAGTCGACAGAAGAGAATAATCCTTAAAAAGATTCGCGTGTCCGCCGAAGTGAATTTTTAGAGGTGCCCTTAATTTATCACGGTAAAAGTGATATAACTGCCATTACCTCTGTTTTGGCTCAAACTGAACAAGAACAATTTATATTCGTTGATATAAGTTTTATCAATTTTTCTTATAATAGTTGTTATTGATATTAATGAACGCCTCAAAAAACAGTGATTATGCCGTTATAATATGATCTATAAGAGGCGTTTTGACATTTACACTAATTTTCAGTGGCGAAAACTATTAGGTTTGTTTATAATGAAGTTTTATTTGTTCGAATCAACCGGGATAAAAATACAATAAAGCAAAAAGGATAAACGTGAAGCATAAAATCATAGAAAAAAAGCAATTATCAGAAAACGTCTTTACGGCCGAGATCGAGGCTCCGCTGGTGGCACAAGGCAGAAAACCGGGCCAGTTCGTGATCATCGGCATCAGTGACGAGTATGGCGAGCGAATCCCGCTGACCATCGCCGATGCCGACGCTGAAAAAGGAACGATCAGGCTGATCTGGCAGCGTGTCGGCAAGACCACCGCGGAACTGGCCGAACTTAATGTTGGTGAGGCGATTGACTGCGTGGCCGGTCCATTGGGAAAACCTACTCATATCGAAAATTTTGGAACGGTTCTTTGTGTCGGCGGGGGTATCGGCAATGCACCGCTGCTGCCGATCGCACGAGCGTTAAAAGAAGCGGGTAATACCATTCTGACGATCATCGGCGCAAGAAACAAGGAACTGCTTATCCTTGAATCGGAATTTTCCGAGATTTCAGATGAATTGATCGTCACCACCGATGACGGTTCTTACGGCAGAAAGGCACTGGTAACAGAGCCGCTGAAGGAAATATGCCAAAGGGATCCCAAGCCCGACCAGGCCTTTGTCATCGGTCCGGCGGTTATGATGAAATTCTGCTGCGACGTCACCCGGCAATTCGACGTGCCGACGATGGTGTCATTAAATACGATCATGGTGGACGGCACGGGCATGTGCGGCGGCTGTCGGATCGAATATGACGGCCAGCCGAAATTCGTATGCGTCGACGGGCCCGAATTCGACGGCCATAAGGTTAACTTCGACCTGATGATAAAACGGCTCAATGCATATAAACACCACGAACAAAAGGCTCTTAAAGATTATAAAGAACACAGATGCAGGATAGGTTTAGACAAGAAAAAGATAAATCCATCATGAATCAACAAGAAAAACAAAAATATCTCGACGAACTGATCGCTAAACAAAAAAACGGTGGCCTAAAGCCGAAAGACCGTTACGAAATACCGCCGCAGGATATCCCCGAACAGGATGCGACTCAGCGGCGAAGCAACGTCAACGAAGTAGCCCTGGGTTATACCGAACTCTCCTCGTAGTTCTCGATCTCCGAAAGGAGGATGTCCTTGATCTCGCTGGGTCG
>CAZNET010000035.1:0-3110 GCA_964571885.1 uncultured Pirellulales bacterium | reverse complement strand
CCGAACTGCAGGCCCGGCTTGAAGCCATGCGCTGTCTGCAGTGCAAGAACGCACCGTGCATGAAGGGATGCCCGGTCAAGATACGGATCAAAGATTTTGTTACGGCGATCGCCGATGGTAACTATAAAAAAGCCCTGTCGATTATCAAGGAAAACTCGCTTTTACCGGCGGTGTGCGGACGGGTCTGTCCTCAGGAAGTGCAGTGTCAGCAGACGTGTACGGTTGGTTTGAAATTCAAAGACCCCACCAAAGCGGTATCCATCGGCCGGCTGGAGCGCTTCGTCGCCGATCTTGGCGAAGGCACTAATTCAGTACCAAAGGTCGCCCCGGATACCGGCAAAAAAGTCGCGATCATCGGCTCCGGTCCCGGCGGTATTGTTGCGGCTTCTGATACCCGAAGAGCCGGACACCGTGTCACCGTCTTCGAGGCATTCCACAAACCCGGTGGCGTGATGGTATACGGCATCCCGGAATTTCGCCTTCCAAAAGCCATTGTTCAGGATGAAATCGATGTCCTGAAAAAAATGGGCGTCGAGATCGTCTGTAATTTCATCGTCGGCAAGACCCGAACCATCGACCAGCTTATGAACCAAGACGATTTTGATGCGGTCTATATCGGTGTCGGTGCGGGCCTGCCGAGATTTATGAATATCGAAGGCGAATCACTGGTCGGCGTTTACAGTGCCAATGAATACCTGACCCGCGTCAACCTGATGAAAGCCTACCAATTCGGCAAAGGAGCAGACACTCCCGTCGCGAACTCCAGAAAAGTCGCTGTCGTTGGCGGCGGCAATGTCGCGATGGACGCCGCACGAACAGCCGTCCGCCTGGGAGCGGAAAAAGTATATTTAATCTACCGAAGAAGCGAAAAAGAGATGCCCGCCCGGATCGAGGAAGTCCACCACGCCAAAGAAGAAGGAATCGAATTTCACATCCTGCAAAATCCCAAACGCATTATCGGCGATGAAAACAGCAACGTCAAAGCGATCGAATGTCTCAAATACGAACTCGGCGAACCTGACGATTCCGGCAGACGAAGACCGGTACCGATCGAAGGTTCGGAGTTTACAATCGAGGTCGATACGGTCATCATTGCGATCGGCAACGGGGCTAATCCCCTGCTGCGTCAGACAACCCCCGGCCTGGAATTCAATAAATGGGGTAATATCGTTGTCGATGAAAAATGCAAAACATCGCTTGAGGGCGTTTATGCCGGCGGCGACATCGTTTTAGGGGCCGCCACGGTCATTTTAGCGATGGGACAGGGTAGAATCGCAGCGGCATCGATCAATGATTATCTAAAAGAACAGGAACAATAAATCAAGCCGCTGAAAATCGAACAAAACGATTTCTATCACTTAGTGTTGACAAATAAATCCAGGTTGTGTAATATTTCGTCCTTTATCTATTAAACCCTTTTAGTCAATAAGGAAAGTCTTTGAAAAAAATGGAAATAAAACCTTTTAAAGCGTACCGATTTAATCCGGTAATTGTCGGCGACGTCGGAAAATGTATCTCGCCGCCTTACGATGTCATCAACGAACAGCAACAGCAGCAGCTTTACGACAAAAGTGACTACAATATCGTCAGAATTATCAAAGGCAAAATTTTCGAATCCGACAACGGCAGCGAAAACCAATACACCCGGGCGGCAAAGTATCTAAACGACTGGATCACCAAAGGCGCCTTAAAAGAGGATGACGAGGATACCATCTATATTTATATCCAGCAATTTGAAATCGCCGGTGTAATTTATCAACGATACAGTTTTATCGCCCTTGCAAAACTCGAAGATTTCGGCAAGGTTGTCAAGCCGCACGAACAGATTTTGCAAAAGCCGATCGTCGATCGACTGAATCTCAAACGCGCCACTAAAGCTAAGTTCGGCTTGGTTTTTATGGTTTACGAAGACAAAGAAAATATCGCAGATAAAATCATTGAGAAAAATAAAAACGGCCGGCCTCTGATAGAATTCGTTGACGAACAGGATGTCCGTCACCAGCTTTTCGCTTTGACAGATAAACAGCAAATTGATACGATCGTAAACATGATGAAAGATAAGAGTGTCATCATCGCTGACGGCCACCATCGCTATACCACCGGCTTGACATATATGAAGGAAAACATCGATAATCCGCAGGCGCATTATCAAATGCTTGCTTTTTCCAATATGTGTCACGAAGGCCTGGTTGTTCTGGCAACGCATCGTCTTGTCGCCAATCTGGATAATTTTGATTTTTCAGAACTGATTGATCATTTAAATGAAGATTTCGAGGTAACCGGTTTTGATTTTGAAAGCGGCCAATCGAAAACCGAAGCCAAGATGCAGCTTCTCAGGGAAATGAAAGCTCAATACAATAACGGCAACGCCGCATTCGGGCTTTACGGCGGTGACAACACTTTTTATCTGGCCGTTTTGAAAAATCCCGGCGCAATGAAGGCGATGGTGCCGGAGAAAAGCAAGCCCTGGCGAAGCCTCGATGTTTCCATTCTTCATAAATTGATATTGGAAAAGCTGCTGGGAATTGACGATGAGAAATTAACGCAGGGAGGATATCTGCAATATGTCAAAGATACTCCCAACGCGATTGACGATTCCATCGCCATGGTCGACCAAGGCGACAAGCAGGCCGCTTTTCTGATGAATCCGCCGAGACTGGAACAGATGCGGATGGTCGCGGATCACGGCGAACGAATGCCTCAAAAATCGACGTATTTTTTCCCGAAAATTTTCACGGGGTTAACCATTAATAAACTTTAATTTTTGGAGATCTAAAAATGACAGACTGGAAAAACCCGCCAAGACTTTTCATTCCCGGGCCGGTATTGGTCAAAGATGACGTCTTGCAGCAACTGGCCCTGCCGACGTTGGGCCATCGCCTGAAGGAGTATTCTCAGCTTCAGAGCGAAACGGTCCAGATGCTTAAACAGATATTATTCACCGAGCAAAATGTTTTCCTGTCAACCTCATCCGCTTCAGGAATCTGGGAAGCGGCGATCCGCAACGGTGTGGCACCGGAGGAAAAAGTCCTTTGCACAATGTGCGGCGCATTTAGTGACAAATGGGCCTCAGTCGCCAAACAATGCGGCAGAGAGATCGAAGAGCTGAA
>CAZNET010000034.1:6901-12908 GCA_964571885.1 uncultured Pirellulales bacterium | reverse complement strand
GATGGTCCATGGGACCGACGGACGGCTCGGTCACCTATCCGGGCTGGAATATCGACGACGTTACTATTACCGGCGATATGATAACCGAACCGATTACCGGTGACTTTGACGGCGACGATGATGTCGACCAGTTCGATTTACGCACGCTAGCTCTGTGCTGGCTGGCCGATGTGAGTGACGGCAATTGCTATCCCCTGTGCGATATCTACCCGCCGAATGACTTGATGATCGATTTTATGGATTACTCGGTTTTCAGTGGCCACTGGACGGGCTTTGTCGCCCCTCTGGATCCGATGTTTTATGAGAATTTTGAGTCCGCCGATTTCAGCCGATATGACTGGAGTCATTCGGGAAACGCCGATTGGCAGATCGACATTACCGCTTATGAAGGATATTTTTCGGCTCGGTCCGGTACGGTCACGGACAATCAAACATCGATTCTTGAAATGACCCTGCAGGATCAAAGGGCATCGAGTATCAGCTTTTATCGAAAGGTTTCCAGCGAATCGGGCTACGATTTTCTGGAATTTTATATTGACGATCAGTTACAGGATCACTGGTCCGGTGACGTCAACTGGGCTAAGGTGACATTTTCGACCGATGACCAGCCGCATACCTACAAGTGGATTTATACCAAAGACGGCAGCTACTCCAACGGCACCGACTGCGCCTGGATCGACGCTGTTTCACTGAATGAGTAACGTGACAGCAAATATACAAATGGACCCGTCTAAAGATCGAAGTCAAACGCTGCCGCATCCGAATTTTTTTGGCTGACCAATTATTTTCTCTATGAAAGCAATTTACCGAAATTATTTGACCTATTTATAATCCCAACAAATGCAGATGTTTTGGAATTTATTGACTTAAAACTCTCAGATGATCTATTTTATCCATTTTGCGCTAAGGAGTCCAATCAATAATATTACTTTCCGATAGCATCTTTCCATAAAAACATGTCAAATAAAAATTAAAAAAGTAGTTAGATACAAAGCAATAATACTTGACAAACATAAGTGTTTTGTTTATAATTAATATAATCACGTTTGTTTCCTAATATATTCTGTACCGCAGTTTGAAGATTGAAGAGGGTATTATGAAAAAGATTAATTTAGCATCAATAGTCTCAATTATTTTTTTAGTCACTTATCTTAGCGGAGCGGATGTCTGGAAATATGAAGAAATTGCAGGCAGCAGAACTTTCGATTGGATGGGTAGAAACGCCATCGCTCTGGATTCGTCAGGTAAGGCTCATATATGCTATTACCAGAATTACAATGGGTCGCTGTACCATTGTTGGCAGACAAGTTCCGGTTGGGATTTTGAGTCAGTTGAAGGGATGCCTGTTTGTGGAGGCGGTTCTATTGCGGTCGATTCGGCAGATAACAATGTTATCCTGCGCGGCGATAAATGCGCCAGAGGCAACAACGGAGTTTACAGCATTGAAGATATAACGGAATCTATAGATTCAGATGAGCTTATAAATAAGGATGTAATTATAGATTCAACCGGTGCTATACATGCGATTTACTCTGTAAGTTATATCTTTAGCGATTATTTATATTACGCAACTAACAAAAGTGGTACATGGCAATTGGAAGAGGTGCTGGAGAGTGAGGAATATACAGGCTCTGCGTCGATAGCCCTGGATTCTTCTAACAAGCCACACATCAGCGTTTTAGTTTCAGATGGTGCAGATTTTTATCTGGAACATTACTGGTATAATGGCAGCTGTTGGCAAAACCAGCAGATAAAACAAAACGGCAACTACAGCGCTTCCTACACTGCCACGGATATTTGCATTGACGACTCTGATAAGATTTTTATTGCTTATACTGATTTTAATGATGCCAATGAAACATGGATGATAAATTATACTGATAATACCACAGGCACCTGGCGAGATCAGGTTGTAATAACCGATTCAAACGGCAGCTACAGATATTTGATTCCTCGCTTAACGGTTGATCCTTGTGGAGTTGTACATACCATTTATAAGCGAGGCCACTATCAGTTATATCACAGCTACGGCCAATGGAATAACTGGACAGCAGAAAAGGTAACAGATTGTAATTACATAGAAAATATCAGCCTTGCAGCAGATGCCAACGGCTTGATGCACATAGCATTTCTGGAATCTATTTCAGGTTTTAAAAAACTTAGCTATGCAAGAGGTTCTGCCGATTCGTGGCAGATCAGTGAAATTGACAGAAAAACTCGAATGCGAGGCTATAGCTGGATTGATCTTGACAACAATGATACGCCAAATGTTTTATATTATGAGTCATGGTATGACCAGATATTCCTTGCTCAGCGGCTTGGCGATGATAACTGGGATTTAGATCCTGTTCCAAACAGCAGAGATCTTTGCTGTCCCCTTAGTTATAATTCAGGCAACTTAAGAATGGATATGGATGTAAACGGAGCAGCACATATAACATATCAGGGTTGTTCGGAGAATGATCCTTATTATGATGGAATCGGCTATCTCACAAATGCAAGCGGAACCTGGGTGGAAGATTATAATGTTGTTCGCTTTGCTCATTTGCCGGAAATAGCAGTTAATAATTCCGGTCAGGTTAGACGACCAACTTATACTAATGCCTATGATTATGCTATGGCAATTTACTATGATGTTTTTACACCGACAGGACAGCTTGAGACAAAATTGCTGGATACAGCTTTGGATATGAATGGGGTTTGTCTTGAAAGTGGTGTCTGGATGGATATGGAATGTGATAATTGGGGAGGATATCATATTGTTTATGTATTTGGAGGTGATAATGGCCGTAAAAGTTCCAGATACGATATTAAATACGGCTATAGTTTACCTGATAGCAGTTTTACAACAGAAATCATAGCAGAGAATATCGCATCAAATAGCTGGGATTCCAAAAATCCAATGCTGGCAGTGGATAATTCTGGTAATGTTCATATTGTATGGGCAGATGTTACTGAAGATGTTATCAAATATGTTACCAATGCCACCGGCAGTTGGCAATTCGAAGATGTAAATGTACCGGGAAGAACACTTAATCGCAATCTTGATATCGCAGTTGATTCTTCGGGCCATCCTTTTGTAGTATTGGTCCCCTACGGAGATGACGCTATGATTTTGGCCTCGAAAATAGCTGGAGTGTGGCAATTTGAAAATGTTTCAGCCAATCTGGAATTTGATGATATTGAAAAGCCTTCAATTCAAATAGATTCCAATGACAAAGTGCATTTAAGTTTTCGATATTACAATAACTTCTATCACGGCTTTTATTACGCCACTAATGCGGTAGTTGCACCTGTAATATCAGTTGAACCCAACTCGATTTATTTTTACGCCCATGAAGGAGGCACCTATAACGAAACTGTGAATATCCGAAATAATGGCAGCGGTGATCTGTATGTCAGCTCCATTGATATATTCGGGCCTGATGCAGATAAATTCAGTGTGTCATCATCGCCTTTTACACTGCCTCCGGGCGGTCTGGCTGTTCGCACCGTGTCTTTCAGCTCAGCAACTAAAGGCATTTACGAGGCAACTCTGCAAATAAACAGTGATGATAACCAGAAGTCTTCAATAAATATCCCTATGGCTTCTAATTGCATCGGACCTCCTACTGGCAGTTTATATACAAAATATAGTTTCTATGATTTTAATGATGTTATATTAGGTCAGTCCAGTGACAGCGTTACAGTAAGAATACAAAATCAAGCGACTTATACAATGAATATTGGCTATTACATTAGTGATGGAAATAATTTTCGTTGCACCAGACCTGTTCCTGTGACTTTGCCCGGCGGTGAGTCACTTTATATTGACGTATGGTTTGAGCCGAACGATTTGGGCAGAAGTGATTGTGTTTTATATGTTTCGGGTTCATCAGGTATGTATACTTCATCTCTGGAAGTTGCTTTTACAGGTGTGGGAGTACCTGTTCCTGTTGCTGGTATTTCCGTTGAAGCAGATGTTAACCAGCTTGAGGCTATATTGCCAGATGGCGAACAAATGATAAATATAAAAGTTATCAACATCGGAGACGCGAATCTGATAATTAGCGATTTACAAACCAGCAATACCTCTGAATTCACAACTGATCCGAATGCCGGGCCCAATCCGCTTGGAAGGACACCGCCGTTTACACTTCTGCCGGGCGAAAAACGCAGCATGGTAATGCAGTTCAGTACTTCTACTCTGGGTCAATATGCAAATGAAATTGATATTACCAGCAATGCTCCTGAAAAACATACTATCACAACGTTTACAGGTAACGCTGTTTCCTGGAACAAATGCGATTTTGATCTTGACAAAATTGTTGATTTTAAGGATTTTGCAGTTTTAGCCGAAGACTGGTTGTTAAAACCGGACGTAAATCCATATCCCGGCGATGTTGCCCCCGAAGAGCCTGACGGCGTTGTCAACCGCTTCGATCTAAAATACTTTGCTGACCAGTGGCTGCTTACGAAGGATATTTTCTAAGTGGATAAAACTTATTAGCGAAATATCATTTTATTTGTCCGGGCTGATGGTGAATTGTGTGAAGCTGCCTGGCTTGAGTTGGTCGATCAATCTGTTGACCTGGTCGCGGGTGACGGATTTGATCGCGTTGATATTTTCCTCGATGGTATGATATTCGTTGAGGTACTGCCAGTTGAAGCCGACCTCGAGCAGTCTGCCCATGGGTGTCTCGTCCTTGATGACCATTGCACTTAGGATCTTGTTCTTAGCCTTTTGCAGCTCGTCCTCGTTGATACCATTTTTCTGAAGGTCGTCGAAAATTTTCGCGACGATATCCATGACTTTGCTGTAGTTGTCGCTGCCGCAGCGGATATAGCTGTAAAATGCGCCGGTTCCGTCCATGGCCTCATAGTGGATGGTCGCGGTCTCGGCCACGGCGTTATCGACCAATTCCCAGAAATATCGCGAGCCGACGCTGTCACCGACGATCATGTTGAACAGGGACGCGGCGTAACGTCTTTCGTCCTGAAAGGAAACCGCCCGGCTGGTTAGACAAATATGTGTCCGCATCAGGTTGGCTTTATTGAGTTTATCGGTTTTTTTACTGCCGGTATGGTCACTGATCTCTCTGGGAGCATCAAAACTCTGCCAGGAAGCACATTGTTTGTCCGCCAGTTCGACGATCGCGTCAAAGTCAAAATTACCAACGACGACCAGTGAGATATTGTTCGGTGCGTAGCGATGAGCGAAATAGTGACGCATCTGTTCGGCGGTCAGGGCATTAATGCTTTCGACGGTTCCGAGCACACTGTTGCCGCACGGATGGCCGTCGAAGTGCAGGTTTCTGCAGCGGTCCATCACGTCGAACTGCGGCAGATCCTGGTACATGGCGATCTCTTCCTTGATGACATTTTTTTCCATATTGAAATCGTCATCACGAAGGGCCGGCCTCATCAGTTGTGACCACAACGCGGTGACTTCGAGCAGATATTCCGGCAGCACGGCGGCGTAGTAAACGGTGTTCTCTTCATTGGTGAACGCGTTAAACTGGGCACCGGTCCGATCGAAGGCTTCGTTGACGGACAAGGCGTCAAGCGTTTCGGTACCTTTGAACAGCATGTGCTCGAGGAAATGCGAAACGCCGTTCATGTCCTTGGTTTCATCTCGGCTGCCGGTCTTGACGAAATAGCCGACGGCCGTCGATTTGGCCGACGGATTAACCTCGCCGACAATTGTCAGTCCGTTCTCGAGTGTATGTTTTTTAAATTCCATCATAATGTCACTGTCTACAGATTAATTTCATTCGGTCCGATCGTTACCGCGGTAAAATCCTCGAACGTGTTTTGTTTTAAATAGTTTATAACCGAATCAACGGTCGTTTCATCGATTTTTTGTTTTATCTCATCAAGCGTACGAACCCGTCCGAGCATATAATAATCACCGGCGATGGTACCGGCTCTGCTGGAGGATGATTCGCTATGCAGGATCAGCGAGCTTTTCAATCCCGCTTTTGCCCGCTGGATCTCTTCTTCGTCGATGCCTTCGACAAGTTTTTTA
>CAZNET010000034.1:0-6891 GCA_964571885.1 uncultured Pirellulales bacterium | reverse complement strand
AATCACGTCCGTGGTTTGCTGTGCCTTGTCGGGCGTTGTCCCTGCATAGCACATGATACCGGCGGCTGTTTTCAATCCGTGATATCTGGCCCCGATGGCATAACATAAGCCGCGTTTTTCACGCACTTCGGTAAACAGCCTCGCACTCATTCCGCCGGAGAGGATCGACACCGCCATCCTGGCATTATAGTATTGTTTGTCGGCCGGGACCGCTGTTTTGGTCATCAATCCGATATGCACCTGGGCGCTGTCGTTTTGAATGTGGGTATAATGGCGTTTGTTTTCCTTAACCTCGATCGGCTGAGGCGGTCTCTTTTCCGCGTTGACAAAGGTCTTTTCCAGAAGCGATGTCACTTCATCGAAATCGTATTTACCCGCAACGGCAAAAATGGTATCGGATAAATTAAAATTCGCGTTGATAATCCGCCTTGCTCTATCAGCCGTTAATGAATTAAGCTCGTCAATGTCACCGATTGTATTTCGTCCCAGAGGCTGTGGGTAGAAATTCTCCCGAAGTGCAATCATGACCTTTTGTCTTGGATCATCTTCCACCGCCAAAACATTTTCGACCGCGAGCTGTTTAGCCGGTTCGAACTGGTCATCTTCGAGACTTGGCTTTGTGATAACATCTCCATAAAGCTCAAGGGCTTTAGACAGATTTTCAGCTTCCAGGGCCGAGCCGATGCTGAGATGACTGCTACCGAGAGAACTGAACCGCTGCAGGCCGAGAAAATCCATCGCGTCGCTGAGCTGCCTGCTGTTTTTATCGCCCGCTCCGCGAAAGATCCAGTCACTGATCACATTGCCCGCCCCGCAGCAGCCTTCGGGCAATCTGGAGGCTCCGGCGGGCAACAAAAAACCGAACGCCGCTGAGGCAACCTCGGCCATCGGTTCGCCGAGCAACACCATGCCATTAGTAAGTTCTTTTCTGTCAAGCTTTTGCGTCATTTAAAATCCTTTTTCGCTTAGCAAAAACGGGATTGTAACACTAAGGTTTCCTTTATGCAACCGATAAATAAAAATCTCGAAAATCTCATGGACCGCGAAGTCAGCATGCAAATCTTAAAAATGCGGTCCATTTAAACGTGGACTCTATGAGCGAAAACTTGCAAGAAGCATTTATATTTATTACTATGCGACTTATGGTACAGACAAAAACATTGAAAATATCGACGAAGGGTAATTGCGAAGTCATCAACATGACCGATCAGGTTTCAGGGTTTATCAGTGATGCGAAAGTAACCGAAGGGACGGTGACGGTTTTTAATGTCGGTTCGACGGCGGGGATCACGACGACGGAGTTCGAGCCGGGACTGGTCAATTACGACTTAAAGGCTGCTTTCGAGAAAATCGCACCTCAAAATGCTCGCTATGAACACGAAGAGACCTGGCATGACGATAACGGTCATTCCCATGTCAGAGCGTCATTGCTTGGACCGTCATTGAGTATTCCTGTTGTCAACGGTCAAATGACACTGGGGACCTGGCAGCAGATCATCCTGGTCGATTTCGATACCCGGCCGCGGACCCGAACGGTCGTTGTACAAATCGTTTCTTAAACACCGATCCCCTTGATTATCGGCTTTTAGGACCAAAATTCAACATTTCCATAAAATTCGTTTCGAAAAATAAACTTTCCATTTCCAAGGTCCGTCCTTTTTCATATAATCTCTGTGTTTGATTGAAAACTATTATTTTGTAGAAGGAGAAATTTATGACAACACATACCTATAGCATTTTAGAAAAGTACCGTCGCGGTTATGCCCTTTTACTGGTTCTTTTAGCAATCGCGATCGTCGGGGCGATCTATGTTTTTCAGTTTTCGTTCGGCTCGGTGCACGAGATCGGCAAAGAAGGCGAATCCGAGATCGAGCCGCCCTGGCGTCAATGGGATAAACTCTACAAACAGGTCGAACTTAAAGAACAGCCTCTCGGCGAACTGCGACCGCTGCATCCGGAACTTCCCGAGAATTTGTTCTTCGAAGGTCATTGCATGCGTAACGGCGAGCGCTGCGGAAAAATCGCTATTAATGTATCGAACGACAAATCCGTGAACGCGAGCTGGGGCGGTGAGTTCAGAGTAACCAAGGATGTTGAATTTCAGGTCATGGCCTGCCAGCTTTCAAAAGGGATGATCGATCCGGACCATGTTTATGAAAAAAACGGGGTCAAAGATCCTTCGAAGCTTTTCTTTATCTGTAAAGGAAACTTTTCCATTGTCGAGTATAATTACGACAACAGCAGGACGCGGCATATCGGGGGCGAAGCTTATGTGCGGGGCTGGCTTGATCCGGAACATAACGTCGACGGCGACCTGATCATAAGCTCGGACCACAAGAATTTTTACCGCTACACGTTTGCGGGGAAAATGGAAGAAGGCTACGGCTTTTTGGACGCAAGCCCGCTGCAGAAGCTGCGGTGAGCCGGCTTGTCAATCATTTAAAGCAATAACCTCTATCGAATGCAGGAAGGTCAAAAAATGAAAATGACGATATTCAATGGCTCACCCAGAGCGGAAAAAGGCAACACGCACATCATCGCCGAGGCGTTTGCCAAAGGCGCAGCCAGGGCCGGCGCCGAGGTCGAGAACGTATTTCTTAAAACAAAACGGATCGAGCACTGCCGGGGCTGTTACGTCTGCTGGATAAAAACGCCGGGCAAATGCGTGATAAAAGACGATATGGCCGAGCTGCTGGAAAAATTCGCCGGTTCGGATATCGCGGTTTTCGCGACGCCGCTGTATGTCGATAATGTCACCGGGATCACCAAGACGTTCATGGACCGGCTGATCCCACTGGCCGATCCGCATTTTGAAAAAGATGACGGCGGCGAGTGTCGTCATATTATGAATATGGAAAAAGCACCGAAGATCGTTGTCATTTCCAACTGCGGTTTCCCCGAGCAAAGTCACTTCCAGGTGCTCGAGCTTCTGTTCAGGCGGATCGCGAGAAATATGCATTCGGAAGTGATCGCCGAGATATACCGCGGCGGCGGAGCGATCCTGAAAGAGGCGCCGTTTATCTTAAAACCCATCGTCCACAGGTACCTGATACATGTTCAGCACGCGGGCAAGGAGATCGTCGAGAATGGAAGAATTTCGGAAGCGACCAAGCAGAAGCTGCGAAAGCCGTTATTTCCCGAAGATAAATATATCGCCGCGGCCAACAAGCTCTTCGACGCCGAGCTGTCGAAACTTCGTTGATCATAATTTAAGAGCCACAGAGGGCACACAGAGAAAGATAAAAATGAGATGGCTTTATCGATTATTGAATGCTGTACCTCCTGAAGAGCGAAAAGGTATCACATTAACAAATCCAAAATGGGAAGTATCTGCCTGTAAGGACATGCCGGACTTTCTTCGAGCGGCAGTTCGAATAATACCTGAAAATTCTGTTTTGTATCTTGAGGGCGGTTCTCCTGATGATGAAATTCGTTCTTTCCTTGAAAAAAGAAAATTGCCTTTCACAACCAAGGTTGCCAAAGGTACAATCTGGCCCAGACCAAAAATCTTTCATGTTCCTTTTACAACAGAAAATGTCAACGACTTTGCAGAAATTATGGAACGACATGCAACACCTGAAGGATCAATTCATTTACATATCTACAAAGATAATAAGATTATTTTACAATGGTATGATGCCTTCTTTGATGATCCAATGTACATTTCAGAGGATGCCGCCGAGGAACAAATAAAACAGTTTTGCGAAAGTTTATCTGTAGAATATAAACAGTTGCGGCAATGACAAAATTAAGGTACCG
This sequence comes from uncultured Pirellulales bacterium, assembly GCA_964571885.1. Lineage (GTDB taxonomy): Bacteria > Planctomycetota > Phycisphaerae > Sedimentisphaerales > Anaerobacaceae > CAZNET01. The sequence continues at coordinate 3,132 of CAZNET010000034.1, read as the reverse complement.
GCTTGAATTTTCGGTTTGCTATTTTTTTATTTATCGTTTGGAATAAACCAGTCATCAGGGGGATTTTCAGAGGAAATTGCTTAGGTGATTACAGGTATTTACTGAATCGCTGATATAAGATTTCACGCTAAAATATCAATTCATCATTACTTGAAATCATTTCTGTCTTTATGGAAAGGAAAGTCAAATGAAAAGCGGCGGCGATACCCAGGGAATCAAAAGTCTTTTTCAGTTCCCACTCCTTGAAGCTTTGCTGGGCAGACGATCACGGCGGTTTTTTGCCGGTGCCCGGATTCCCGACGGTGTATTTGAATACACATCGAATAAGCAGCCCCAGCCGTTAAGCGAGCTTGAGAAGATGCTGGTGGTCTCGGCGTGCGGAGGCAACACGTCCTGGCAGCACTTGATCTATCGGGCGGCCAGTTATGCCCCGCATCTTTCCAATTACGAGGCAGCGGCGAGCGGCCGAACTTTTCCCTCGGCGGCGGGCTTTCATACGAGTCAGATATTTTTTACCGATGATGAAGGATTGTATATGCTGGATATGCGTGATGCGCCGGCTTTCGCCGACACGGCCGAGGACGGTACGCTGGATCCTCAGTCATTCGTAGATTATACAAAGAAGCATATTCGCAAGGTACACGACGGCCGGCTTCGGCTGCCCTGTAAGGTCCCTTTTGTCGAGCCGCATAATACCTGGGTGGTTAACAAGCCTTCGACGCTGGTGGTAATCCCGGTCGGCGACCTGGCGCAGCACATGCTGCTGAATCTGTTGTATATGCTCCAGAACGGGCTGGTACTTTATGATGATATCAACAAGCGTCCGGTCGGCGGCATTGAGCAATACAGTGACATCGTGGATATCGACAATGTCTGGCCGATCACCTTCGTGGAGCAGTGGTCGCTGTCGGAGCTAACCGTCGAATTGGGTACAAGCTGCTATGCAGGAACGCTGATGCTGCAGGCAATGGGACTGGGCGGCTGGATGTTCAACGGGGTCGAGCCGTTCGCCATGCTCGGCGCCAGCGGCGAGGCAGATGCGCCGGGTCTGGGATTCAGATATGACACGGACGAACGCTGGCCGTACCCGAATCCGACGGGACTTGACGGAATCATGGAAGGTTTCTGTCCGCCTCATTATCCTGATATGCGGCAAGCGGTCGAAGCGGTATGTGAACGCAAGTTCGGGCCGGGCGGCCCTTTCCACCCTGACACACCGGGCCCCTGGAAAGACAGCGCGAAGGTTCGCTCGTCTGCTCAGGTGCATGATGAGCGATTCCGTCAGTGTGTCGCGCTGCAGGCACAATATATCTACGATACGTTCGGCAAGTTTCCCGGCACGGTCCCTTCGATGTTCGTCATTATGTACCTGCAGGCCCAACACATCGATCTGGATTTTTATAATATGTTTTATAAGCCCGGTGCGTATCTGAAAACCCATGACGAACATCAGAAAAACTGGCATGGTGACAAGTAAGTGTCACTCTGATGAAAACGCAAATTCGGTTTTTTGATTTCAATGGATGGCCGCTTTCGCGGGCATGACAAAAATATAAAAAAAGCCCCTGTGGCAGGGGCTGTTGTGAGTTGTGTAAATTGAACGTTTAAGCCGGTGCGACTTCGGTGGCTTCCATTCCTTTTTTGCCCTGTTTTCTTTCAAAATTTACACTTTGTCCATCGGTTAAGGTCTTAAAACCATCCATAACGATGTTGGTGTGATGGACAAACAAATCCTCAGTGCCGTCATCCGGGACGATAAAACCGAATCCCTTTTTCTCATTAAACCATTTTACTTTACCAGTTTCCACAACATGTTCTCCTTGTTACTTTAGAGACAGGCCCTCGATATGTTAATAGGGGTATTGCTTGAGGGGATTAACGATACTCCTTAAACTGCAGATAACCATAATGATACCTTTACTAACCACGTTGTTAGTATATCGACCAAGTCATGTTTTGTCAATAAATAATTTTGGAATATTTAAAAATTATCGGAACTTAATTTCTGCCATACAGCCGAGGCGATCGAGGCGGTAATAATGCAGACGAAGACGAAAACCGCCGCGGGCATGGCCGCTTTGTCGCCGAGGTGCTCCAGGGCCAGGGCGGTCCCGAGACCGGCGTTCTGCATGCCGATTTCGATGGATAAGGTTCGTTTTCGTGTAAAATCCATGTTAAACAGCCTGCCGACACCGTAGCCGGCGATCATGCCGTAGAGGTTCAGCAGCACCACGATCCCCAGCAGCACCGCCGTCATGCCGAGCAGTTGGTTTTTGTTCAGAGCGATGACCAGCGAGCAGATGAAGATGATGAATGTCGCCGAGATGGCCGGGAAGACGGGCAGGATCTTTTCGATCTGTTTTTTGAAAAAGTGACGAACGGCAAAGCCGGTTAACAAGGGGACAATCACCATCCACATCACATCGAACATCATTTTCATAAAGGGGATCGGCACTTCGGATTTGGCGAGCAGATAGGTCAGGCCGGGCGTCAGCAGCGGACACAGCAGTGTCGAGACGGTCGTCAGTGACACCGAGTAGGCGGTGTCGGCCTTGGCGACATAGCACATGACATTGCTGGCCATGGCCCCGGGAGCCGAGCCGGTGAGGATAAGCCCAGCGGCGATGATCGGATCGAGATTGAAAATCTTCGCGATGAAAAACGCCCCGAAGGGCATGATGGTAAACTGAGCCGCCGAGCCGATCAGAACGATGACGGGATTTTTGGCGATGCGTTTGAAATCGTCGATCTGCAACACCGCGCCGATGCCGAACATCGTCAACGCGAAAAAATGCCGGTTATATTTTTTTAAGGCGACGAAAGGCTCGGGGATATAAAACGCCAGTATACCGAACAGGATAACCCAGACAGCGAAGTAACGTGTGTAAAACATCAGTACTTTTTTGATCATAAGTAAGATTATATTCGGCGGAGAGGTTTTTGACAATGAATTATCACCGGCGTACTTCCTGCTGTCAATGCGAGCGGAGCGAAGCAATCTCAGAACGTTGCGATTTGACTAAACCGAGCAATAAGAGATCGCCGCGTCGTCCGTCGTCCTCCTCACGATGACAACCTGACGTTAGACCCTGCTAACTGATAAGAGACTGCCGCGTTGCCTTTCGGATTCCT
>CAZNET010000033.1:0-12947 GCA_964571885.1 uncultured Pirellulales bacterium | reverse complement strand
AAGCAGTTCTGAACGAAAAGCCGTTGAAAACGCGATCGTCGCAGCATCGGAAAAAGTTGACGATAAAGATAACCGGGCTAAAGCGATTCTCGCCGCGCTTGAATCGGTTTCCGATTCTGAAGTCAAAGAAGCATTATTCAGCGCCCTTGGACGCATCGGCGATGATCACGCCTTGCCGGTTTTGAAAAAAGCACTCAATGACAGCAGGGACAATATCAGGATCGCCGCTATCCGAGCCATGTCGCAGTGGCCGAATCCGAAACCACTTTCAGTTTTAATGGGTGTCGCGAAAGCCGGCAATGAGAAAGAATCGGTATTAGCGCTCCGCGGCGTGGTGAACCTGATCAGCCTTGACAGCGACCGGTCCGTCGAACAAACCTTGTCATTGTATAAAAATGTGATGAAAGTGGCTAAAGACGATAACGGACGGAAGATGGTTTTATCAGGATTGTCGAACGTCAAAGATATCGCCGCGATGCAGATGGCCGCCGACTACCTTGATGACGAAGCACTGCGTCAGGAAGCGGAGATCGCTGTGATCCAGATCGCGGAATCGGTCAAGAAAACTCATCCTCTTGATGCAAAAAAGGTTTTAGAAAAGATCATCGAGAACACCGACAATGACAGCACGAGGCTCAAAGCCAAGAAATTGCTCAAAAGCAAAAAATGAGTCTTCGGGTCGTTTTAATTTCTGAATTCTGGAAAGAAAAATGCAAAAAGCGTTTTTGTTGATATTGGTTTTGACCATTGTCTTTTCAGGTTGTGGGTCAAATGAACAGGCATTAAATAAGCCGAAGAAAACATGGGTTATACACGATACGCGGCGGCCTGAACCTGTTCGCCTCGAAGCCCCTGAGAGAGACGGCGATGCTCCGCCTCACGCGGTGGTGCTTTTTGACGGCCGCGACTCGTCTCAATGGGTCTCGGCTAAAAGCGGCGCGCCCATCAAATGGAGAGTCAAAGACGGGCATATGTTTCCCGTCGGCGGCAATATCAAAACGAAACAATCTTTCGGAAGTTGTCACCTGCATGTCGAATGGGCGACGCCGGAGAAATTTAATCCGGAAAAGAAGGGACAAAGCAGGGGCAACAGCGGTGTGTTTTTGATGAGTCATTATGAAATTCAGATACTGGACTCTTATCAGAATAAAACTTATCCGGATGGTCAGGCGGCGGCAGTGTATGGACAATACCCACCAATGGTCAATGTCTGCAGGGCTCCCGGAAAATGGCAAAGTTACGATATTATTTTTCACAGACCTGTTTTTAAAAATAATAAATTAATTAAACCAGCCACAGTGACAGTGTTGCACAACGGTGTGATTGTACAGGATAATGTGACATTATTTGGTCCGACAAACGCGAAACTGAGAAAGCGTTATCCCCTGGACGGCAGCTACTGGTACAAACCGCACCACGACAAGTTGCCGCTGGTGTTGCAGGACCATGGAAATCCGGTGAAATATCGTAATATCTGGCTGATTGAACTTGATGGAATAGAAAGTCGTATATAAAAAGGAATTATAATTTTATGAACAGCCATCAACATTTCAGGCAAATGAACAGGAATAAAACAAAACATAAAATGACCAGACGTCAGTTCGTCAGTACCGCCGCTTCTACGTTTGCCTTTACAATCGTACCCGGGTATGTTTTGGGTGCCAACGGTAAAACGCCTCCCAGTGAAAAACTGAACATCGCGTCGATCGGAGCCGGGGGGATGGCGAAAGGGAATATTAAAAATTGCAGAAACGAAAACATCGTTGCGCTTTGTGATGTCGATGATGAGCGGGCAGCGGAGATGTACGGTATCTACCCAAAGGCAAAAAAATACAAAGACTTTAGAAAGATGCTGGAAAAACAGAAAGATATCGATGCGGTGATCGTCTGCACGCCGGATCACACCCATGCGGTTGCCGCTGCGATGGCAATGGAAATGGGCAAACATGTTTATGTTCAGAAACCGCTCACTCATAATATTGCCGAAGCAAGAAAATTGCTGGAAATCTCACGAAGAAAAAAGGTAGTCACCCAGATGGGCAATCAGGGACATTCCCGTGAAGGGATCCGCCTGGCCGTCGAGTGGATCAAAGCCGGTGTCATCGGCGATGTGCGAGAAGTACATTGCTGGACCGACCGGGCAGGCGACCGTTGGCCGCAGGGCGTGGACAAACCCGAAGAAAGTCCGCCTGTACCGCCGACGCTTGACTGGGATCTCTGGCTTGGCCCCGCACCCAAAAGAGCGTATCATCCGGATTATCATCCTTTTCGCTGGAGAGGCTGGTTCGATTTCGGGACCGGAGCCCTTGGTGATATGGGCTGTCACATCATCGATACCCCTTACTGGGCATTGCATTTGGGCTATCCGGAAGCGGTTTATGCCAGTTCAACGGCACCTAACGATCAGACGTACCCGCTGGCTTCAATCGTCCATTATGAATTCGGGGCACGTGGTGACATGCCGCCGGTTAAATTGACCTGGTATGACGGAGGGTTGCTGCCCCCAAGACCGAATAAATTTGAACCAGAAAGAAAACTGGGCAAAAACGGCATTTTATTTATAGGGGATCAGGGAGCTATGATCGCCGGTTCACACGGTGCGCCGCCGCGCCTTATACCGGAAACTCAAATGGATAGAGTCAGGCAGAACAAACCTCCGAAATATCTTCCGAGAGTCGATGGGTCGCATGAACAAAACTGGATAGATGCCTGCAAAGGCAAAACCAAAGCCTGCGCCGATTTTGAATATTCCGTCCCGATGACAGAGGTGGTTCTTTTGGGATGTATCGCGACCCGTTTACAGGAACGAAAGCTTTTCTGGGATTCAAAAGCAATGAAATTCTCAAATGATGAAACAGCCAATGAACTTCTCCAGCGTCAATACCGTCAAGGCTGGACTTTATAATAATTTATTATGATTAAAGGTGAAAAAAATGAAAGAAAAACTATTACTCGCATTATTAACATCGATCATGTTATTTGTTTGTTCCTGCGGTGAGGAAAAAATGGCCCAAAAGAAGGATGATTTTTCATTCCAAAACGAACCTGATTTCAAGCTTGGTGTGCAGACCTGGACGTTTAACCGATTCACCTTTTATGAAGCGGTTGACAAGATCGAATCGCTCGGCTTGCATTATATGGAAGCATACGCGGGACAAACATTATCCAAAGACAATCCCGAAGCAAAGTTCGGACCGGGACTGTCGGCTCAACAAAGACAGGAAATAAAAAACAAACTCGCAAAAGCCAACATTAAACTGATGAGTATGGGAGTTATCTGTAATCTGGATAACGACGAAGCGAAATACCGTGAATTTTTCGAATTTGCAAAAGATATGAATATCAGGATGATTATGGCTGAGCCCTATTTCGAGTCGTTCGACATGATTGAAACACTCTGTGAAGAATACCAGATTAAAGTCGCGATCCATAATCACGCACGACAATCGGGACTTCCGCGATACTGGCATCCTGATATCGTGCTGGAAAAATGCAAAGACAGTGAATGGCTGGGAGCCTGTCCCGATACAGGTCATTGGATGCGTTCCGGCCTCAATCCCATCGAAATGCTCAAGAAGTGCGAAGGTGAAATTTACAGTGTCCATTTGAAAGATCTCAACAAATTCGCGGTCATGGAAGCGCATGATGTTCCGTGGGGCACCGGCACGGCGAATATCAAGGCCATTCTGGCAGAGCTGAAACGTCAGTGTTATAAAGGCACTTTTTTTGTCGAATACGAGCATAACTGGGAACATTCCCTGCCTGATATTAAAAAGTCGGTCGATTACTTTAATACCGCGGTAAATCAACTGTAAGTAAAATTAAATCATAGGTTTAGGGATTTTCTTGAAGTTATCAAACATAATGTTAAAATACTGCAATGATTAATAAATTTGGAGTTCGATGATACAATGAATGAAAAGAAAAGTAAAAATGGTATGAAGAGAAGAGATTTTATGAAATCATCCGCAGCCGTTGGCGCCGGGCTGGTCTTTGCTCCGATGATAACGGCCCAGGCCCAGCAGGGCAGTTCCGATGATCTCAATATTGCTCTATTAGGCGGCGGTGCACAGGGGCAGGTACTGATGAATGCTTGCTTGAAGATAAAAGGTGTGCGTTTCAAGGCAGTTTGCGATATTTGGGAAAAATTCAATCTCAATCGTATTGCGAGACGACTCAAAGCCTATAAACATGATGTCAATACGTATATCGATTACAAAGAAATGCTGGAAAAAGAAAAGGACCTCGATGCGGTTCTGATTGCCACACCGGATTTCTGGCACGCCGATCATACGGTCGATTCGCTGAAAGCGGGCCTGAATGTGTATTGCGAAAAGGAAATGTCCAACACACTCGAAGGCGCGAAAAGAATGGTCAAGGCCGCCAAAGAGACCGGAAAACTTCTGCAGATCGGTCATCAGCGAAGGAGCAATCCAAGATACCTGCATTGTTATAATAACCTGATTACCCAGGCAAGGATACTCGGACGAATCACCACGGTCAATGGGCAATGGAATCGCGGCAGAAATTCCTGCGAATTTGCCGGCTATCCAAATCGCTATAAAATTGAAGCTGATGTTCTGAAAAAATTCGGTTATGAATCTATGGAACAGTTCAGGAACTGGCGATGGTTCAAGGCATACGGCGGCGGACCGATCGTTGACTTGGGTTCTCATCAGATCGATATTTATAACTGGTTTCTGCAGGCCCAGCCCAAATCCGTCATGGCCAGCGGCGGCCTGGATTACTGGACGGACAAATCCGAAGGACGCCAATGGTATGACACGGTTCAGGCACTGTTTGTTTACGAGACTGACAAGGGACCGGTCAGAGCCTTCTATCAAACCATTACCACCAACAGCAGCAACGGTTATTTCGAAACATTTATGGGAGACGAAGGAACGTTAGTAATTTCCGAAGCGGCCGGCAGAGGTGATTTGTATCACGAACTCGGCGCCCCGGACTGGGAAAAATGGGTTAGTTTGGGAATTATTGAAAAACCGAAAGCCGAAACCTATAAACCCGAAAAAGACGCGGTCCTTGATGTCCGTGAAACGGTCGCGCCGCCTAAATATAACCTTCCGGTTGAAATGAAGGATCCTTATCACAAGCCGCATCTTGAGAATTTCTTCAATGCGATCAAAGGAAAGGAAAAACTGAACTGTCCGGCTGAAGTCGGTTATGAATCCGCAGCGACAGTTTTAAAAGTAAATGAGGCCGTCGAAGCCGGTAAATCACTTGAGTATAAGCCCGAGGAGTTCAAGGTGTAAACAGGTAAAGAAAGGATTGGAGGTACATTGAAAAATTGTTGGCTATGGATAGCGGTGTTGACAGCGCTGGCTGTTGGTTTCAGTAATGCAGCGGAACTGGCAGATGAGTTAGGCGATGAAAGTGACGGCAGCAGGACGATTGCCGTTCACCTGATCAATCTCTTTGATGAAGAGGGCGTTAAGATCACCTCAGAAGATGAGATGTCACTGCCGTTTTCAGTTGAACAGACCTGCAGTCAGTGTCACACGGTTGATATTATTCGGCACGGCTGGCATTTTAATTATAATGAACCGAATGTTCCCGCCGGAAGGATCGGCCAACCATGGATCTTTGTTGATCCTTTAACCGCGACTCAGATCCCGTTGTCTTTCAGGGATTGGCCGGGCGCCTACCATCCCAATGAAATCGGCATGTCGAATTTCCAGTTTGTAAAAACCTTCGGGCGCCAACTGCCCGGCGGCGGGGCGGGCAATCAACTCTCAGAGACCGATGATCCGCAGGAAGTCATGCGGTCGATGGTTTCGGGTAAACTTGAGATCAATTGCCTGTCATGCCACAATGCCTCTCATGGCCAGGACCGTGCCATATATGCCGATCAAATCATCAAAGAAAACTTCCGATGGGCACCGACAGCCGCCTGTGAATTCGCATCCGTGACAGGTACTGCCGCAGCGATGCCGGATATGTATGATTATCTGATGCCGGAAATCGAAGGGCCCCAGGTGCCGCAGGTGTATTATCGAAAAAGCGCTTTCGATTTTAAGGAAAGGATTCTGTTCAATATCGAACGGCATGTCCCCAATGAACGGTGTTATGCCTGTCATTCCAATTTCGATCTTTCCTCCGAGCACATTGAAAAATGGATGGGTGACCAGGATGTGCATCTCATGTCAGGTCTGGATTGCGTCGATTGCCATCGCAACGGAATAGAACATGATATTATTCGTGGTTATGCCGGTGAATCAAAATGGTCGAACAATCCTCTGGTTTCGCAGTTTACCTGTGAGGGTTGCCATATCCCATGGGACGTGAACGACACTCCGAAGGCGGGCCGGCTCGGAGCTCCTGTCGCTAAGCATTGGGGCATTCCGCCGGTGCATTTTGAAAAACTGACCTGCACTGCATGCCATTCGGGGCCTTTTCCAAGGGACACGGTCATGCTGACCAAAACCTCCCGGGCTCACGGTTTGGGGACTTACGGAACGAGTAAATCGCATGATGTCCTGCCGCATATTCAGGCAGTCGTTTTTGCTGAAGGTTCCGACGGCAGAATTGGCCCGCATAAGATGATATGGCCGGCATTCTGGGCATCGATCAATGAAGATAAAGTAACCCCGATCGCAATAGAAAGCGTCAAGGAAACGTTGAGACCTGTGATTTCGATGGACGAATCGTCACGTAAAGGGAATTGGCCGCGATTAAACGATGAACACCTCGTAGAAGCACTAAAAGCCTTGGTTGAAAGAACGGATGGCAAACCGGCTTATGTCGCAGGCGGCAGCCTTTACAGCCTTACCGGCAATGGTCAATTGACAACCGAAGAACACCCTGCCGCTGAGCCGTATCTCTGGCCGATCGCCCACGATGTCAGGCCCGAAGCTCAGTCGCTTGGAGCCGCCGGTTGCGAGGATTGTCATTCTAAAAACGCTCCGTTTGCTTTCGCGTCTATCGGCATCGATACGCCGGTGATAAATGCCAAAGCGATGAAACAAATGATTGATTTTCAAAAGCTTGATACTTCCAATATGAATGCCATTGCAGCGACCTTTATCCTGCAGCCGGTGCTTATTGTCGTCATTGTTATCAGCGTTGCGGTCTGCGGAGCGGTCTTAGTACTTTACGGTCTTAAATGTTTATCAGGCATATTAAAATTAATTACGGGTTGACAGGGAATATCATTAAATGTGTGAAGCGATTATTTGTTTTTTCGAAGACTATTTTGGTTTGATATCAAAGATTCTGATGGCGGTTACAATCGTTGCGATCATGGCTCATTATATTCTTGTCGGTCCAAAGCACCCGGAACTGGCAAAGGGAAGAAGAAATATTCACCGACTCGGTAAATGGGAAATCGTTGTCCATGCCGTGACGATGATCAGCTTCATCGTTCTCGGTGTAACCGGTTTTATCGCTGTTTTTAAGGGCATGAAGTTGACCGGACTGCTTCGGTTGCTGCATGTTATTTTCGCACCGTTTTTTGCCATTGGCCTGGCGGCGATGAGCCTGGCTTGGGCCGAAACCTGCAGATTCCAGGAATGTGACTGGCAATGGGTAAAAAAAGCCGGCGGTTATCTCTGGAAGGAAGATTATGTTCCCGCTGACAAATATAACGCCGGACAGAAAGCCTTTTTCTGGGCGATCTTGATATTGGGTATTATCTGCATGGTATCCGGATTGCTCATGATTACGCCGATCTTCGGCCAGCTTTTCCAGCGTATTTGCTATCTTGTCCACCGCTACAGCAGTCTGATCCTTGTTTTGTTTGTGTTTGCTCATTTTTATCTCGGTACGCTGGCCAATCCCGGTACCTGGCAGGTTATTCTTAGCGGCTATGTCACGTATCCCTGGGCCAAACACCATCATCCGATATGGTGGGAAAAACTCGATAAATCGTGGAAATCGAAATAAAATACGATTCCGTGTGGTTGATAACAATAAGGACATCAAAATAACCAAATTGAAAGGAGTTAAAAATGGGTACTACCGAAACGATTGGTATCTGGGTTCAGGTTGTGGCGTTAATGGGTGTGTTCGGCTTGGGGATGTGTTTTTCATTACTGGGCTCGATCAGCGTTAAACTGATGCCCCGGCTGAATATCGACCAGGGAAAATTCGGCACCATGATCTCGGCGTTTATGTTCACCTGCCTCGGTGCCTCGCTGATCATGGGCTATGCCGTTGATATGATCGGCTACAAATGGGTCGCTGTTTTCGGTTTTATCGCGACGGCGATCTGTATTTTCATATTCGCTCAAAGTAAATCATTCGGCGTGGCCATTATCCCGTGTCTGCTCCTGGGATTCGGTGCGATGGCCCTGAACACTGCGGGCAATACCCTGATTCCGAAAGTGCTCTTCGGCGGAGACCCGGATGCTCAGGCAGCCGCTCTTAACTTCGGTAACGTATTCTTCGGACTGGGTTTGTTCTTAACGCCGCTTATCGTCAGTTTCCTCTTCAGAAAAACCACTTATGAAAAAGCCGTTTCGGTGCTCGGTATTATCATTCTGATCCCGGCGATATTCGCTTTTATTGCCAAGTATCCCGCATCCGAAGCCGGTTTCAGTTTTTCTGCTGCCATAGCCGTAGTAAAAGTTCCGGCTGTGATATTTGCGGCCTTATGTCTGTTTTGCTATATCGCCCTGGAAGCGTCGTTCTGTAACTGGCTCGCTCCGTACGGTAAAGAGGTTATTTCCAAGGACTTTCCTTCTCTGGATGCTGCGACGGTCGATGCCAGATCCCAGCAGATGCTTTCGGCTTTCGCGATCGCTATGATGGGCGGCCGATTGATAGCCAGCCAGATCGCTAATATCACAGCGTTTGGACCCTGGTATATTGCCGGGGCTGCCTTTATCGCTGGATTGATTATCCTGGCAATGGGTAAATCCGGAGCCATCTGGACCAGTGCCCTCGCGGTTGCCGCCGGTTTGGTCTTCGCACCGGTCTTCCCCACGGTCGTAGGTGTCACTTTTTCAAAGTACAGCGAAACCCCCGGCAGCGTGTTCGGCGTTATCTTCGCGATCGGCCTGGCCGGTGCCGTGATTGTTCCAAAGGCGATGGGTAACTGGGCAAAAGGTTCGTCGATCCAGAAAAGTATGAAACTATTATTGCCCGCTTGTGTTCTGCTGATTTTGTTCGCATGGCTTCTTGCCAAAATGTAATTTAAGTTTATGTTTAGACAGAACCGAAGTTTGATTGATCAGGCGGGGATAGTTCACTATCCCCGCTTTTTTGGAGATTCTAAAATGGTAAGAACGGTAGGGACTATTTTGATATGGATCGTTATTCTCTTTAACCAGATCCAGCTTTGTGCGAAACCGCTGGTTCGATTAACCGTTGAACCCGGTGACTGCAATAGAGTCGATACTCCTGTGTTTGTCGAGCTTAAAAAAATTGACAAAGCCCTTCTGGACAAACCCCTGTTTCTTGAACAGCTTCAGGTCGGAAGAGGTAACCGTAAAATGATACCATATCAGATCGAATACGTCGATTCGCCTCGTTTATGGTGGATTATACCGGGGAAATTAAATGTCGGCCAAACCAGAACGTTTGAGCTGACATGGATCAAAGACCTGGAAAATATTGATGATGTCACGCCGATGGATATTGTTAAAAAGGCCGCCGATGCGGTCTTGCGTGATTTAACTGAACCGCCGCCTTTCGACTGGGGTGAAGGAACGTTGATGGATGGGATGCTTATGGCCTACCAGGTTACCAATGACAAACGATACCTGCAATATGTCATGGAATTCGGCAACCAATGGCATAAGGAAGGTATCGAAAAAATTCTTGAAGACGGTACCGGGCACGGCAGAAATGGATATTGCGGCCACTGGGGTCCCGGTTATTCCATGGCGGTACTTTACGAACTGACCGGTGAAAAGAAATATCTCGAACTGGCCGAAAAGGTAACCGATTTTATTGTCAACAAAGCTCAGCGTACACACGACGGCGGGCTATATCATTTTTCCGGTACCCCCCAGCTATGGCTCGATACGTTATATATGGCGTGTCCGGTTCTTGCACACATGTCAAAGATAAAAGATCAGCCGGAGTTATTAAAAGAAGCTGTCGATCAGTTCGAGATTTATGCCAATCACCTGCAGGATGAAAAAACCGGTTTGATGTACCATATGTGGGATGAATCGACAAACAAAAGAACGGCCGATTTCTGGGGGCGCGGCAACGGCTGGGTAACGATGGCTTTGGTTCATGTACTCGAAACGATGAACCCGGCTTCGGACGATTATGATACCGTCCGTGATATATTAAAAAAACAAATTGACGGGATTATCGCCCGTCAGGATACGAGAACAGGATTGTGGAGGACCGTCCTGAACGCCGATGAATCTTATCTCGAAACCTCTGCGACAGCGATGTTTCTATTGGGATTAATCAAAGCCCGGAATATGAATGTAATAGATGAAGCTTACGATACAGCCATTCAAAAGGGCTGGTCGGCCTTGAAGCACAGGATCGAATCGAATGGCAGAGTTATCGGTGTTTCAGAGGGGACCGATCCCAGCGGTAAACGAGGCTATATTGAACGCGGCATCGGCACCTATACATGGGGAACCGGTGCATATCTCATGGCCGCTTGTGCCTACGCTCAGTTGGATTTGGAAGCGAGCAATAACCAAAAACCCTTCGTGCCAACGGTGACGGCATTAAAGCCGCCGGTAGATATTGATAAAAAAAATAAATACGTCCAGATCAATAAAGAGGGTGACAATGTTCTAAGATACCACCATGCCGCGGTCCCTCCGCCTCAGGGTGCCGATCCGTTATATAAACGAAGTGCGTTTATTCATCCGCTGTGGTCGCCGGATGGCTCGGTCATGACCGATATTCATCCAAAAGACCATATTCACCACTTGGGAATATGGATGCCCTGGACCAAAACATACTATGACAATCGACCTGTTGATTTCTGGAATCTTGCCAAAGGTCTGGGAACCGTTCGATTTAAGCGCTTCAATTTAATCACCAAAGGACAGGTCTTTTCCGGTTTTAATGCGGAACACGAACATGTCGTATTTTATGAAAATGCCTCGGAAAAGACCGCACTGAACGAAATTTGGCAGGTGCGGGTGTTTAATGTCGGCGGAAGGGAAAAGGGCTACTGGCTGTGGGATTTGGTTTCCACACAGCGATGCGCGTCAGATATTCCATTGAAACTGCCGCAGTATCGTTACGGCGGACTTGGATTTCGAGCAACCGAGCGATGGAATCCGTCGACCGCCGGGTATCTCACGTCGGAAGGTAAAACCAGAAAAAATTCTCACGCTACCCGGGCCCGTTGGTGTGATATGTTCGGAAAGGCGGGACAAAACTGGCAGGGCGTAGCAATTATGAGTCATCCCGATAATTTCAGGCATCCCGAACCGATCAGAACATGGGATCAGGGGCCAATATTTTTCTGTTATGCGCCTTCCCAGTTGGGTAATTGGCTGATAGAACCGGGCAACGATTATGTCTGGAGATACCGATTTTACGTTCATGATGGAAAAGCAGAACCTGAACAAATCGAAAATTACTGGCGGGATTTCGCGGCTCCGCCTGAAATAACATTGGAATATTTTTGATTTATGATAGAATAAACAAATGAGAACAACAATGAATAAGTTATCGAGGCGACAGTTTATAAAGAAAACTGCTGCACTATCAACAGCGTTTTCATTTCCCGCTATTGTCCCGTCATCGGCTCTTGGCCGTAACGCGCCAAGCAACCGGATCGTGCTTGGTTTTATCGGTGTTCGGAATATGGGATTGCATAACCTCAGGGCGTTCAGGTCAAAACCAAACGCTCAGATTGCGGCGGTTTGTGATGTGGACGCTGATATTCGAAAAAAAGCCATGCACGAAGCAGGATTGGGCGCGGTTTCGGCCTATAATGACTTTCGCGATTTAATCGCAAGAAAAGATATTGACGCGGTTGTAATTGCCACCCCGGATCACTGGCACGTTCCCATTTCTCTCGCCGCAGCCAGGGCGGGGAAGGATATTTATTGCGAAAAACCGCTCACGCTGACAATCAGGGAAGGGCGTTTGTTAAGCGATATCGTATCAGAATATAAAGTTGTTTTGCAAACCGGTTCTCAGCAGCGTTCAGATGAAAAATTCCGATTTGCCTGTGAGTTGGTACGCAACGGCAGAATTGGGGCTTTAGAAAAAATTAAAGTGGAATTACCCATGAACAACAGAAGCTGTCCGAACACATGGAGTATCGAGCCGGTTCCAAAAGGATTTGATTATGAGAGGTGGCTGGGCCCGGCGCCGTGGGCGCCTTTCACCACGCAGAGGTGTCACTATCAGTTTCGGTTTATTCGGGATTATTCCGGCGGTCAGATGACAAACTGGGGCGCGCATTATCTCGACATCGCTCAGTGGGCCCTGGATGCCGACAAATCCGGTCCGGTCGAGATCGAGGGTAAAGGCAAATTTCCCAAAAGCGGACTATTTAATACCCCGACTGAAGCGAGTATCAAATATACCTATG
The DNA here is from genome assembly GCA_964571885.1 of uncultured Pirellulales bacterium. GTDB lineage: Bacteria > Planctomycetota > Phycisphaerae > Sedimentisphaerales > Anaerobacaceae > CAZNET01. The sequence continues at coordinate 460 of CAZNET010000033.1, read as the reverse complement.
ACAATGGTGTGGAAATGTATTGTAAAATGACCGGTCGGCATTCCATTGATTTTTGGGGTTCCGAAGGACGGATTTATGTCACGCGTGGAAAGATCGAAGCCTGGCCGGCGTCTTTATTGGATTCTCCGCTCAAATCCGATGAAGAACGTCTTTATTGCAGTAACGATCATCACCAGAACTTTCTGGATTGCATTGAAACCCGTCGGCAGCCTGTGGCGCCGGCCGAGACAGGTCATCGTTCGGCGACGGTATGCCACTTAGGGAATATTTCCTTGCTGCTTGAAACGAAATTGCGATGGGATCCGCATAAAGAGTGTTTTATCAGTAATAATTCAGCAAATCAAATGATTGCACGATCTGCCAGGTCACCATGGACCTGATTGTTAAGGAGTTTGTAAAATGCGATATATCATGTTATTGATGATGTTGACGGTCGTTATGGTCGGCTGTCAGGAAAGGC
>CAZNET010000032.1:0-12953 GCA_964571885.1 uncultured Pirellulales bacterium | reverse complement strand
TTTGTCAAAAATCTGATACCCCCCCTGATCACCGACCGGAAGGCCCTCCTTGGCCATATCCAGTCTAAGCTGGTAAATATGTTCCTTCGGGGCATAGATCGTTGTTCCGCCGTTTCTAAGTTCATAAGCGATCGATTTCTCGCTGATTTTTTCGGTGATTGTCGCCGCCTCTTCCGGATTGAGGTCCTGGTATAATAAGCGAAAGTCCGGCTTTTTCGCCCAATGCGTTAAAAAGATGCCCGTAATGATAAATGTCATTAATATGGCAATAAGCAGTGCCCGTTGAACCAGGCTGACTTTGTTCCAGATCGCTTGTAACTTGTGAATGAATTCCATCGCCACTTATTTATTTCACAATTAACGTTATTTTCATAAATCCCTTATCAGCCGCTTTTATTACACCGGCATATTCATGGTTTGTTTGTAGGCCTCAATCAGCTTATTACGAACCCCGACCAGCAGCTTAAAACTCATATCCGCTTTCGCTACCGAAGCGACCACCGAATTGATATCTTCGCTTTTACCGGTCAACAGGTCCTGCATCGAGACGTCCGCCTGTTCCTGCAGGGAGTTCACTTTTGAAATGTGGTTTTCCACAGCTTTGATCGTCTTGGAAAAATCGGATTGTTCGCCGACAACCTTATTGGTTTTGTCCTGCTGCTGATTTAGATTTTTCTGTATCGCCGAAGTAACATTTGGATTTAAATTAACCATATTAATAATCCCTTATTCTTTAACGCAGTAATTCCAGTGACGTTTCAATCATTTTCTGATACCGTTTCATAATAGCCGCGTTGGCTTCATATGTCCGTGTTGCGATTGTTAAATTCATCATTTCGGTGGGAATATCTACATTGGGCATGGTCACGAATCCGCTGCCGTCCGCATTGGGATGGCCCGGCTTCATGATTTTGGGCATTTCGCTCATATCCGGTACGATCTTTTTGATTTTAACGCCCGCAATGCCGTCTTCATTGGTTTCAAATATTGTTTCAAGCCGCCGATAAGCTTTACCGGTCCCGTCGTCGGTTGTCTGGGCATTGGCGACATTCGATGAGATGACCTGGATATTTTTATTCTGCGCCCTCATTCCCGAGATCGCCGTATCAAGCGGATTGAAAACATTATCTATTTTCATGGTTTAATGTCCTGTTATTGTCAACTCTGTAAACCTTCTTGCCGGGCTTATTTAACATTGATCGCAAGCGTTATCTGTTGATATTTTTTCTTCAGCAAACTAACGAAGGCTTTATGCCTGAGAGAATTTTTAACCATTTCTCCTACTTCGTGTTCACGCGAGGCATCGTTGCCTTTATTGTCCAAGGGCGTATTCATCGGCTGAATGATCTGCGGTTCGAGATCCTCCGGGCTGATTTGCCCTGAATCCATCGCCTTGCTCAATAACTCTTCAAACTTGATGTCGTATCTTCTGTAATTCGGTGTTTCGAGATTGGCGACATTATTGGCGATCAGTTTCTGACGCAGTGCTTCAGCACGAATACCGGCTTCGAGTAAGTCAATTGTGTTGTTTACCTTAGCCATATTAAGCCCTTAATGATGCGCAATTATCAACGTTTCACTGAGTTCATTGAGCAACAACTGTGCCAAATCGATGTAAATGCCCGACACCTTTGATTTTAGCCGTTAATCAGGCACAAAAGCATATTTTTGTGCGCTGTAAATCAAAACATGCCGGCGCAAGCGTCAGGAATCTATACATAGGGGGTATTTTTTGAACATTGAAAAGATTAATAGCTTTTTTATAGATGAGGTGCAGCCGGCGGAAGAAGTTTCCATCTCAATACGGAAGTTTTTGCCTGATGGAGACGCTCAAAGAAACCGGCATAATTTTATAAAAATAAATGATGCTATAAATACTTTTAATATAAGGATTTATTAAAATACAGCTAAAATAGCAAAATTATGGCATAGAGATTGCTAAAATTCAGTTGATATGGCTCAACCATTAGCTTCAATCTTGAAAATACAGGTACAAAACCAGCAGGTTAACTCATCTGCTAAAAACAACAAACCGGCGGGTAAGGATGATAATGTAACATTAAATATAAATGAATCAGAAAACACCAAAAAGACCGGTAATGTATCAAGTAAAAACACAAAAACCGAATCTGAAACAAATAAAGATGATTTCGAAAGCACATTAAAAAAGAAAATAGAAAAAGACCAGAAAGAAAACTCCTCAGGGGTCGAACCAGCCGCTTCGCAAACTGAAACCGAGACGAAAGCGCAAAATGCTACAAAGACATCAAATGATTCTAACGTTGAAACGAGGGAAAAAACTAAGATAAATTCATTATTGGAAAAAGCCAAAAACGATCAAAGTGTTAACACGGCCGTCAAAACGCCAGTCAGTGAAAAGGTGAATGTTCCGAAGGGAAAGGCAGAGACTCATAAAACTGATGTATTTGATCAACAAGCAAATGGGGAAATAAATGCAGAGAAAACTCTAAATGCCAATAATACCGCTAAAGTCTCACGTGAACCGAAAGACCAGGCTCAAAATGGGAATTCATACAAAAATGTTTTAACCGACGGTCAAGTCAAATCGGCTACAAGTGATTCCAAAATAACAAATGGAGAAAATGTAAATTCTGAAAGTATAACTGAGGAGGCAATTAAATTAAGATCTCAGCTTCAAAAAAACCATCCAACAAATGACGAGACGGTCAAGAAGACACTGAAAGAAACTTTAACCCCTGATATCAGTACTAAGAACAACGAAAAAAAACCGAACGTCGAAAACGAAAATCGGCAAACACAATCAGTTTTAATGGCGGATAAAGACTCGCGAAACGCTAAGTTGAAGCAGCAATTTTCAAATGAACAGAATCCTCAGCAGAAAGATCGAGAATTATCTCAGTCTCAGATTCAGATGAATTCGTCAAAGACCTCTTCGGATCCCAAGCTCCTTTTGTCCGAAGCCGATCCTGAAAAGAAGAAATTCGGACAAAGCAGAAATGATTTCAGTCAGATACTTTCTGCCGATCATCATACATCCGATCCACAGCAGATATCTGCTCAATCCGTAAAGGCTACTACTCAACCCGCGTCACGGGATTTAATGACGACCGTCAGTCAGCAGATTCAGGAATCCATCAAGGCCTCGCTGGATCGAGGTAATCACGAAGTGACGATTCGGCTTAATCCCCCCGAACTTGGAAAAGTGAATATAAAAATTCATGAAACTGACGGTCAACTGACAGCCGTTTTGGAGGTCAGCAAACCCGAAACACGTTACCAGATCCAGCAAGGCCTATCCGAAGTGGTAAAGAATTTAAATGCGTCTGGAATACAGATCAAGCGATTTGAGGTATTAACTTCGAATACGGATTCCAATGACAGCGCACTGAAAGAACGATATGAAAGTTTCGCTCAGCAGCATCACGACGGCCATTTCTCCTCCGGCGAGAACCGCAGCGGTTCGGGGCATACCTTTTCCCATTCAGCTCTGAATGCTGATGCGGATTCATTTTACGACGAAAAATGGGACGCCTACCAGATGTTCGATGAAAATGCCGTCAACATGCTGGTGTAACAGCATCTCTGATCCTTTCAAATGTTTCTATTATAGGACTTCAGGTTGATTTTTTTGATTAACAACGCTTGCTTACAGTTCATTTAGTGGTCTTTTTGTGTTTTTTTCTGAAACCCATAACCTCCTTGTACCATTGACCGATACTAAAGATGCGTATTTGTTTCTGCGCATGGTTACTAAATTAAGATGATGTCGGGGGTGTTATTTGAAAAACTGGAGCAAGAAATGCAGGACTTAAAACCAATTTTGTTGCTGGAAGATGACAAAGTCGATGCGATGACCGTCAAAAGAGCCTTAAAGCGGCTCAATATCGCTAATCCGGTGGTAAACTGTATCGATGGAGAAAAGGCAATGGAGTACCTCAATCAACAGCAGGGCAATGATCCCTGTCTGATACTGACCGATGTCAATTTGCCCGGTATGAGCGGTATCGATTTTTTGAATACGATAAATAAAGATAAACGCTTTAACTCGATTCCCGCATTTGTATTTTCAATAAGTCCTGATGGGTCGGATATTTCAGATCAGATCAAATACAACGTAAACGGCTTTATAACAAAACCGCTTGAGCCGGATGAATTTGAACAAAAATTAAAACAGGCCGGTCTCGAAAACCTTTTGACCGTTCAGTCGGTAACCTGACTAAATTCTGTAACCAAGACGTTGGGTTCCTTAAAAAGGCTTGGGGGTATGAAAAATATCCAATATAAAACATTATTCTTGATCACGGTCTTTTCACTCACGATTGGATCGGTAACCTATTCGGTTTCCGAATACGGACTTAGTGACAGAGACTATCTGATCGAAATGCCCCCCGAAGAACTCTCCCAGGTTCCTGTGGAGATAACCGGTTTGCTGACACCGACAAGCAGACGTAAAGTCCCCATGGCGGTCACAACCCTGACAAAAATCGACATTCAGCGGTCCGGCGCCAGAAGCCTTGACGAACTTCTCGATATTTATGTGCCGAATCTTCAGTTAATTCGTCATTCTCATGAACCTCAGCACCTGGGGCTTCGCGGTATCAATTCTGACAGAGAAGATAAATATTTGATCCTGGTCAACGGCAGGGTGATGAACGAACACCTGCACTATGGCGCGTACAGTGAACGTGATTTACCGATGCTGACGGATATCCATCATGTCGATGTGATACGCGGTCCGGGCTCGGCCCTGCACGGCTATGGCCCTGGAGCGATCTCCATGGTGATTAATATTGTCACCGATACCGCGATGACATTCGAAGGTACCGAAATGACCGCACGTTTGGGATCGATCGAGGAATTTTACTCGGGAGAGATGAAATTCGGGAAACGATTTGATGAGGACAGCGGTATTTTCATCTACGGCGGATTAAGTAAATATCTTGGCGCTGATACCGATGACGCTCCGTATGTTTACGGGTTCGAGAAAGACGCCGGACAGGAACTGTCGGGCGGATACAGCCGGGATCAGGAGAGTTTTCTCGGGAGAACAAAGGTTAAAACACATATTCAATATACAGACGGTGGATTTAATTTATGGGTCAGATATACGCGGGGCGGTATGCATTATGACCCCAATAATTCTCCGAATCCCGCGGTTCCTGCTAAAGGAACCGGATATCAGCAAATAACCGCCTATACCAGCTATACCCATGAGATGAATGCTCAGTTAGGATTAGAATATGCTTTCAGTTATGATTCATTTGAAATTTTCAAACACCCTAATATGAACCACCGTGAAGACGAATACTATGCCAGATTTCTTGCACGCTGGGTACCTCACGAAAAACACTTGATCGCTGTCGGAACGGAATTTTCTCATGAAGAATTCGGCCTGCCTAACCGTGGGTTTCCGGATTCGGAGCCGACCTATTTCAGATTCAGTAACGGTTATTTTCCCGCCGGACACTGGTTAACCTTAACGCCGGATCGACAGGTGCCGCGATGGTCCACCAATATGTACTCGATTTTCGGCGAGTATCAATATCGTCACAATGATCAGTGGACGGTTTTCCTTGGCGGTAGGATCGATGACCACAGCTTCACACCGGTGATGTATTCTCCCAGAGCGGTCGTTGTGCATACGCCTACCGATAAGGACACACTCAAGTTTATGGCTTCTCGAGCGGTGAGAACAAACCTGGCTTCGGACATGAAGGTTGAAAAAGAAGCGACCGGAAAGGACAGTGAACCCGAAAAGATCAGCGTTCTTGAATTGAGATATGAGCGCAGACACAGTAAGAATTTATGGCTGGCCGGCTCGGCGTATGTTCATGACCAGGATGTTGTCGGGTGGAATGCCCTGGGAGTGGGTACGGCTAAAACAGGTCCGCTCGGAAACTTAAAGACCTTTGGTTTTGAGGTAGAAGCGGTTTATCGTACCGATAAAACCAGGATTACGCTTTCTCATGGGTTTACCAAACTTCATGAATTTACACCGTCGGAAAATGCCACCCCTTTGATCACCGCTCATCCTTACGGATATGGTCACGATCTGGCCAACTGGAGTAATCATATAACGAAGCTGACAGCTCATCGGGATCTGACAGAGAAAATCAGTGTTGACGGGTCTTTGAGGGTTTACTGGGGTTATCCCGGAGCCGAGGATTTCGCGGCATGGACGATTAGCCGCGTACCTCCCGAATCTACCATAGACAGAAGCGGTTACTGGCAGCAGGGCTATACGGAACCTTTTGACCTGAGTATGTTTTTGAATCTTGGATTCGAGTACAACCCGGCGAACAATCTGAAAATACGGGTTGACGGATATAACTTACTTGGTATATTTGACAGAGAGCTGAACGGCAGACTGTTCGGCTGGGGCGAAAATAATCCGGCGGCTTATCAAGCCGCTGCACCGGCAATTGGGGTGTCTTTAACATATAAGTTCTAATGAGTATGAGTATCAGACGGTATATTTTGGTATTATTAATAGCAGCCCTATTCGCGGCTGGCATCACACCCTGCGCGCTGGCCAACGACAATGAAAAATCAAGGGAATATGAAATTAAAGCCGCTTTTCTATATCAATTTTTGCGTTTTATTGACTGGCCCGCCGAAAAAGAAAAACGAGCTGAGGAAAAGGAAGAATATATCATTGGTATCATCGGTGACGACCCCTTTGGCGAGATGATCGACCTGGTGGTGGGTGAGAAAATCAGCGGCAAAACCGTTGTCATCAAACGTCTCGGAAAGTGTGCCCCGATGGATTCGGATGAATATGAGCAGCAGCTCAAAGATATCAGAAGCTGTCATATTCTTTTTGTCAGCCGTTCTGAAAAAGAACATGCCAAGAAAATCAATGCCTACGCTGCGAAACACGCCGTACTGACCGTCGCAGATATGGACGATTTCCTGAAAACAGGAGGGATGATTAATTTTATCATCTATGAAAAACGTGTTAAATTCGAGATCAACGAAACAGCGGCCAATAAAGCCGAAATTACAATCCGATCGAAATTACTCCGACTGGCAAAACGCGTCATCTAATTTATTTATTACTTCAAATAACCCCTTTTCTTAACAAAAACAAAGTCATCTCAGGCTTATCTTATAGGACGTCGGCAAAAAAATCCCTGTGATTTCATCTTGAATTTGGATAAAAAAACCCTTTTTGGGGTTTTCACTTTCATTTCAGATAATATGTATCCGACATGTTAAGAGCTGAAATTAATATTTTCCGATAAAACCAAGCGGATAAGTGCATAATGAAACTGGGTCAAAAACTGATTATCGGCTTTATCTGGATCACGGTGCTTGTTTGCTTTTTTGCCTTTATTACAAGTCATTTAAGCCAAACAGCTATGGAGCAGTCTATCGGGAAATGTTCCGTGGTCATCTCCTCGGAAATCCTCCATGAGATTGACAGAGCTGTTTACAACCGAATCGAGCAGATTGAAAGTATGTGTTCGCAATCTCAGTTTCGCCGCTTTGTCAACCAGTCGAATCGTCACTATGCCGGCAAATCGGCACCCGACGATTTTATTCACGAACAAGACACAAAGTGGATGTCATTACCAAAAGACACGGTCAGTACGTTTATGAACGAATTGATGAACAATGAATTGGCCGAAACGCTGAATCATCATTTATCATTTTATAAGCACAAGAATGGCTATAATGTTTTTAGCGAAATGTTTGTTACCAATCGTTACGGCGTTAATGTTGCCATGACCAATAAGACGTCGGATTTTTATCAGGCGGATGAACACTGGTGGCAACAGGCCAAAGTCAAAGGAGTTTATGTCTCGGATATTCAGTATGACAGAAGTGCCGATGTGTATTGTCTTGATGTGGCGGTCAGGATGGAGGATGAACAGGACCAATTTCTCGGTGTGACCAAGGTGATTCTCAATATCGAAGAAATAGAAAATATTATCAACAATGTCGCCTCGGTTTCTCACTATCGAAAATCTGTTATTACCCTATATAACAAAGATATGCGGGTGATTTATTCGACCGGACCTCATCCGGTTTTGAAATCCCATGGCGACAGTTCTTTACACCGTCAATTTATTAAACGAGCTCAGCAGTATTTTGTGGCTGACGATGCGAATTCGGTCAAAAAGCTTTATGCCCATGCTCACTCCTGCGGCTACCGGAATTTCAGGGGACTGGGATGGATTTTGATTATTGAGCATGATGCCGATGAAGTATTCAGGCCGGTCGCGAATCTCAAACGAACGATGGCAGCCGTGTCTTTCGCGGTTGTTTTACTTGTTCTTCTCGTTGCAGTATTGGTGACCGGTTCTGTCAACAAGCCCCTGGCGTATCTTAAAAACGTCATAGGACAGGTATCCGCTGAAGATGGCGGAATAAACTCCCAATGCCGTGATATCGATGAGATCAATCAGGCAGCGGTGTGCCTGCACAATATCAGCACGTCCCTCGAGAAAACCCGTGAAGACATTGAGAAGGAGAAATTAACACGCGAATACATGAAAAAACAGTTGGATCGTATGAAGGATCGAACCGGACAATATCTCGACGCCGCCGGTGACATGATTGTTTGTATAAACAACGATTTCAGTGTCAGATTTATCAATAAAAAAGGATGTGATGTCCTGGGCTTATACAGGGAACAGATCATCGGAAGAAACTGGATCGAGCATTTTGTGCCGGACCCGTATAAACTAAGCGTCGAAAAGCTTCTTTCAGATTATTTCGAAGCGTGCGATCTTGACAATGAAGAGATTGAAGTTGCCGTTATCAACAGCGATGGTCGCCATCGAGTGGTTCGATGGCATCACGCGGGAATTATCAATGAAGACGGAAAAAATGAAGCCGTGTTATTGTCGGGTAAAGATGTTACCGATGAGCAGCAAACCGAAGAAAAAATCAAAATGCTTGAGGCGATCTCCCGTGAAAATCCGTATCCCATTCTTAAAGTTTCCGCAGGATGCATTGTTCTCTATGCCAACGATGCCGCTAAACCCGTGTTGGATGCGTGGCAAACCAGCGTCGGGCGGCCGCTGCCGCAAAGATGGTGTAAAACCGTGTTAAAGTCGATTACCGAAGAGTTGAAGATAACCAACGAACTGCAATGCGGTGAAAGGCTCTTATCGTTGTCATTTACGCCGATATCAAATGAAAACTACATCAATATTTACGGTCTTGATATAACAGACCAAAAGCAGCTTTTGGATGCAAAGAAAATACATGTCGGCAATCTTCATTCGGTTATTAAAGCCGTTTCCGTTCCAATGCTTTTGGTTGATGATCAAATGACAGTCTGTGAGGTTAATAACGCCGCGGCCAAACTGGTCAATAAAAACGCCGCCCGGGTTATCGAAAAATCTTTCGGCCAGGCGTTTTCATGTGAACATTATTTTGAAGAGCCGCTCGGCTGCGGGAACAGTTGGCTTTGTTCTTCCTGTCCGATCAGAAATGCCGTAAAAAATGTTATTCATTCGTTCAGACCGGTACACGCCATCGAGATAGCGCCGACATTTATTATTGACGGTAAAGAGAAAAATCTCTGGCTCGAAATGAGTTTCGAGCCTGTCGATGTGAATGGAAAAAAATATGTGATTATGGCAATAAATGAATTAACCGATGAAAAAAGGACCCAAGACACCCTGGTGGGACTTAACCGTGACCTGCAGCGCACAATAGCGAAACTTGAAAATGCCAATAAACAGTTAAATGACTTTGCCCGTCTGACCGCCAACGATCTTAAAACCCCGCTTCGCGGCATCAGCACATTGGCAAAATGGTTCGCGAAAGACTATGAAAATAAACTCGATGAGCAGGCCAAGAGGAATCTAAAGCTGATGATGAACAGGGCCGGCAAAATAGACACACGGATTGATGCCGTGATGGAATATCTGCATATTGATCAAAACAGAGGGAAAAAGCGGCCTATTGAATCCAGGTCTGTCATTGAGGATGTGATTTCACAGTTCGATCGGTCGGAAAATATCGAAATCAATATTAAGGAAAAAATGCCGACACTGTATTGCGAAGAATCACACGTGTTTAAGATTTTTTACAATCTCATCGAGAATGCAGTTCAATATAATGATAAAGCACGGTGTAAAATCTGGATTTCCTGTGAAACGGATTCGCAGGGATTCTGGAAATTTTCAATAACCGATAACGGTCCCGGTATTGAAAAAAACCGTGTCCCTGAGGTCTTTGAACCGTTCACATCTTTTCACAGTGACGATCAGCATATCGGCTGCGGTATCGGCCTTTCGATCGTTAAAAAAATCGTCGAGATCTACGACGGAAAAGTCTGGTTCGACACCCATCAAAAAGACATTACCACCGTTTGTTTCACAATGCCGCAACTGGTAGATGAGGAAGTTCGAGCCTGATTATTGGCACTATTTGTGTAATAATAAGCATTCCAAAATTTGTTTATTCTTAACTTCTTGTATGACATACAGTTAAAAATATTTTTGAAATTTTTCAAAAAATTTAGATTTTTCTGCCTGAAATTTTCGTATTTTAACTACTGGTAAGTGTGAATCGGCTTTTTTGTTAATTTAATACTGAGAATCAATGGTAAAAATAAATAGGATACTTTTAAAAGCATTGGGCCTGTTGCTATTGATTGCCGCGGCATTGAAAGGCTGGCAGATAATGAACGAACCGGTGGCGAATAAGGATATTTGGACAAACCGGGCATTTTTAATTTTAACTGTAGAATTTGAGCTGTTGATGGCGATCTGGCTGCTTAGCGGTTTATTCAGGAAGCTGGCCTGGCTGGCTTCTCTGGTGTGCTTTTCGGTTTTTTCCTTTGTGACATTGTACAGAGCGCTGATCGGGGCGGCGTCATGCGGGTGTTTTGGTTCGGTACATGTCAATCCATGGATCACGTTGTTTACCATCGATATACCGGCCGTAATCTTGCTATTGATATTCAGGCCGGCATTTTCATGGCCCTCAAACCTGTCTGTCAGAAAACGCCAAAGCATCGTTGAGCTCATTAAAACCATGTTCAGTCCCTGGCCTCCGGTTACGCGTCTTGCGGCAACCGTTTTACTGGCAGTGATCGTCGTGGCGGTGACAACCCCTGTACTGGCATTGAACAAACCCGCTGATGTTACCGGCGATTATGAAGTCCTGAAGCCTGAAACATGGATTGGCGAAAAACTTCCCTTGTTGGAAAATATAGAGATCGAAGGAGAGTTAACCGTAGGAAACTGGTTGATAGTGTTTTATCATTACGATTGCCCTGATTGTCGGGAAGCGATTGACAGGTATAAGACGATGGCAAAGGATTTTGAGAACGAAGGTAATTTTCTAAAGTTTGCGTTTATCGAAATCCCGCCTTACGGGCCTGATCTTGGGATCACAAGTTCGGCCATTGCCATAGGTTCTTTGCCTGATACAAAACAGTGGCTTGTGAATACGCCGGTTGTGGTGTTTCTGAAAGACGGCAAAGCCGCGATGACCTGGGAAGCCGAATACCCCGATTTCGATGAGTTCTTCTCGTATTACTAATTCAACAAAGAATCTTCATACGTCCATTGGCGTGCCGAGCCTTTCCACAAAACATTAATGGCATTTTATTTGAGTATTGACGAATCCCTGTATATGTACTATGCTGTCGAATCTGAAATTGGCGTTGTATGATTAACGAATTTTGTACTTAATTTGGGAATTCGAATGCTAAAAAGAACTCATAGATGTGACCAGCTAAGGCTCGACGATGTCGGCAAGAAGGTAACACTCAGCGGATGGGTGCATTCCTATCGTGACCATGGAGGCCTGGTTTTTATTGATTTGCGAGATAAATACGGCTTAACCCAGCTCGTATTCAATCCCGAGGCCCACCCGCAGGTCCACAAACTTGCCCGCGAGGTCAGATGCGAATGGGTCGTCGCCGCCCGGGGTGAGGTCGAACCAAGAGGTGAGGGGCTCGAAAATCCCAAGCTGGCAACCGGTCAGATCGAGGTGCTGGTCGAAAATTTTGAGATATTAAATACCGCCAAAACCCCGCCGTTCGAGATCGACAACGCTGAGAAGACAAACGAAGAGATAAGGCTGGCCCATCGTTATATCGATCTTCGAAGGCCCGAGATCATGGATCGGCTTGGTGTGCGGTACAGGATAACCAAGACCGTTCGCGATTATCTCGATGAGCTTGGCTTTTGGGAAATAGAAACCCCGATGCTGGCTAAAAGCACACCCGAAGGAGCGAGAGATTTTCTCGTCCCCAGCCGGCTGGTCAGAAACGCTTTTTATGCGCTGCCTCAGTCGCCGCAATTATTCAAGCAGATTCTGATGATCGGCAGCGTCGATAAATATTTTCAGATCGTCCGCTGTTTCCGCGACGAGGACCCGCGCGCCGACCGCCAGGCCGAATTTACGCAGATCGATATCGAAATGAGTTTTGTCGATGTCGATGACATTATCACCGTCAACGAAAATCTCGTCGCGAAGGTATGGAAGCAGATTCTCGGTGTCGATGTAAAAACCCCGATGCGGCGGATGAGTTATCAGGAAGCGATGGATGATTACGGTATCGACCGGCCCGACCTTCGGTTCGATATGAAGCTGGTCGATATTTCCGATATCGCCAGACAATCCACGTTTAAAGTTTTCACTTCGACCATCGAGAAGGGCGGTATCGTCAAGGGCGTCTGTACGCCGGCCGGTGACGATTATTCCCGAAGTGACATTGAGAAGACATTAACGAATTTTGTCGCTGACTACGGCGCAAAGGGTCTGGCATGGTTCAAAGTCAAAGCCGAGAATGGGAAACTGACTCTGGCCAGTAACATCGCCAAGTTTTTTTCGGAGGACCAGCAGAACCAGATCATCGAACGATTCGGTGCCAAGGACGGCTCGCTGATTTTGCTGATCGCCGATAGCGAGAAAAACGCCAACAAGGCGCTGGCCCCGCTTCGCTGCAGGTTGGGTAAAGAAGCCAAACTTTATGACCCAAAGAGCTTCGAATTTGT
>CAZNET010000031.1:0-12960 GCA_964571885.1 uncultured Pirellulales bacterium | reverse complement strand
CGAGATCGCCGTCATTATCCATATCGGTCACGCGTGCCCCGAGATGACCTTCCTTCATTTGGTCTATCCTGTGGCTGGTAAAATTACCTTTGCCGTCGTTTTCCCATATCTGCAGGCGTTTCGGGCCCCGATGCTGATTGATAACAATATCGATGTCACCATCGGTATCCATGTCGGCGGCATCCATACTGTTCATCGTATATTGATTGACGATCTTGTGTCTCGGCCAGTTCGGATCGGTGGATGATTTCGGCTGTTCGAACCAGAAAAGGTTGCAGTTGCTTCTTGGGGTTTCCTCGGCGACAATGATATCCGCTTTTAGATCGCCGTTGAGATCGCCGACATAAAACCGATCCGCCGGATTATAGGTGCTGCCTATAGGATGCTCGGACCACTTAGATGCAAACGTCCCCGGATTTTCACACCAAGTGATTTTCATCCCTTCGCCTCTTTTTTTCACACCGGTTCCGACCGCGATATCGATGTCACCATCCCCGTCAATGTCCCCGGTTCCGATGCCTTCTTCGGATGCATGGGGGGTAATATTGATCTTTGGCCAGTCGCCGGTCTGTGGATCATCCGGTATCTGAAAGCAAAATACTCCCTGACCGCTGGAGAGAAGGATCTCCGGTTTTCCTCCCGGCACGATCTGAGCCAGTGTATAGCCCTGATTGTTCTGATGCTTGGTCGGAGGAATTCTGCCGATTTGCGTAATATTCCAGGAACTGCCTTGTTTGTCCTTAGCTTCGATCCAATAAACCTTCGGCAGCCAGATCGCGATTGCGTCACCATATTCGTCATTATCGACATCAACAACAAGCTGAGCATCCAGATTTTCGCCGATCTCGACTCGCTGCCATTTGCCGGTCATATCACCGCCCGGGTTACGGTAGAACCATTTACCGGAGACAATATCTTTACAGCCGTCACCTGTAATATCACCGAATCCAAGCCCAAACCAACCTCCACCACCTTTTTTTCTGTCTTTTGGACGTGTCCTGGAATCATCCACCTGGATATAAGTGAATTTATCCATGGGCAGTTTTTCCTCGGCAAAGAGGTTGCCGACTGTTATTAACATAATTGTGAATAAATAGATATGTCTGCGTTTTTTCATATGTTTCCTTTCTTAAAAAAGATCCTATCCTTTATAGTAGAAATAAGAAAAAAACGCAAGGATATTTTGTATTCTCCCTATGAAACAGACAACATTTTAGCTCCGCTAATTTCAGATGCCTGCTTAGCCGATCCGCAACGAGGGCAGAAGGTTCGCGTGTTTTTTAATTTATCAGTACTCAACTGTTTTTATTAAAAATTTTACTATTGTTCGGCGCCGACATACAGCGTAATATCTTTACCAACATCATCCATCAACAATTCACGGGTCTGGCCGTTTTGTGTTTCACTAACGATTATCTCATGGTTCGTCCGTGTACTGTTATGCGCCAGGCCCATCGTCATTGAGAGCGAAGATTCATCGTTGATATAAATCGGATAAGGATCACAATCCTCGCCGATACCGGCGTAACAGAAATGACCACACACCTCGGTGCTGCCCCCGTTTTTGGTATCGAGCAGAACGCCTGCCCATTCGGTTTTGTATCCGAGTATCCATAATGTCGAGCCGTCGTTGGTCGTATGCGGAATAAAATTGAAATTTCGGTATTCACAGTTAATATGACGGCACCAGATATTCCCGCCGCCGTTGAACTCAAAGTACCGTTTGGCGGTGGGTACGACATCTTCCATAAAGATATCACCTGAGCCGGTATGAACGGCGCCCATACCTTTGCAGCATTTCAAAATCAACGTTCGGGATGAAACATTGATAACCGGCGGTATATCGGTTGTCGAAGTGAAGCTGACATTGTCCAATTCAACGACACTCGGTGAACCGGGACTATCCACCAATTGCATACCAGTGACATCAGGATAAAATACTGACAGCATACCGACAATCCTCGAAATATTTCCACGAATAAAGATTGTACTGCTCGTTCGGTATTTCGCGGTCGGGAAATAAATGGTTGTTTTGTTGGCATCGTCAATGGCTGCCTGAATCGCGGCACTGTCATCGGTTACTTTATCACCGGTTGCGCCGTAGTCCATGACATTGGCCCATTTGTTCGGGTCCTGCTCCCAGTCCGGATACGGTGTTTCAACGATCGGCAGGTTCAATGACTGTTCCTGCTGGGGCCACAGTGTCAAGACATCATGGGTAGTAAATTCACCGGCATACGTGCCGGTGACATCACCGCCATGACCTGTGGTGCTGTTGACGGTCCAGTTGTAACCTGATGAAGAAACATTTCGAATAAAAGCTCTTCCGCCGGTAACAACAACCGCATCATTCCCGCCGGAACCGCCGACCAGCTCCGAATCCAAAAGCGTTAGAACACCGCCGGTATGATAAACAGCCGGGCAGGAATTATCACTGTAAACTTTTCGAACACTGAAGACCTGACCGTCATTGCGGATTCCGTAAGAGCTTTGACCTTCAAGAATGATATGTTCCATCGTCTGGCTGTTGACACCCCCTGAGGCCTTGACTCCGATATTAAATCCAATAATTTTCACGTGTTTTGCAAGCAGAGGACCGTTAAGACCATTATAGGAGAAATCCAGACCGACGTCACCGCCGCCGCCGGATTGAATGATAACATCGAAGACCGCGCCGTTGTTGTTGGACATAAATTCCAGCCCCGACGCACCGGGATTACCGACACCGGTGTCGATGGTCAAATTCCGCACATAATTTCTAAAATTATCCGCAGAACCCGCATCCTGGGTCCAGACAACGGCCTGGCTGAATCCGAGATTGTCTTTAAGCTTAATAACGGTATTGTAGGTGTTTTGTCCCTGAAGGGCCAGCCCCCAGATTTCGGCATCACTGGGCCATTCAAGCCGACTTGTCACAAGGTACGTGCCGTTAGGTAAATAGACCACCCCGTCTTTACTATCGGCGGCGTCGACGGCGTTATTCATTGCCGACTGGATCGCCGAGGTGTCATTATGAACACCGTCACCGACCGCACCATAATCGAGAACATTCAATGCACCACTGTCGCTGGGCAATACCCTGTTAACAAGGAAACTTGCCGGATCACCACCAATTCCGGCACTGGTGGTAAAGCTCCAAACGGTTCCTGTTGTCGTACCATAGCTGTTCTTTTCATCAATTCGCCAGTAATAAGTGGTATTAGGATCCAGAGACCCGGGATCAAATGTAGTTTGCGGCTGATTAATCTGGAATGTGCCGGGACTGACCGTTCCAAAATAAATATCATGAGAGGTTGCACCTCTGCCCGCTTCGAACTGTAAATCAACCGAGGTTGAGACTCCGGTCGCCGAATCAAAAGGCTGTGGATTCGATGCTGGTTCAGGAGCTGTTGTCCAGGTTTCTGTTGTGAAACTCCAAACATCACCGGTTGTCGTGCCGCCGTTGTTGACACCATCGATTCGCCAGTAATAGGTTGTATTAAACAAAAGCGTACCGGGGAAATATTGGGTAAACGGCTGATTGCTTTTGAATTCAGGGCTGTTTCGGTTGGCATCGAATACGGAATTAAAATCGGTTCCCAGATAGACATCAAACGTCTCGGTATCAGGGCCCGATGTCCATATCATATTCGCATCGATACTGACCCCTATCGCTCCGTCACAGGGATCGGGATCATACGGCACGCCGGGCAATGGTACGATATTGGAACCAACGATGACATTATCAACGGCCATGTCTTCGGCGCCGGAATTGGACTGAATGGCGATTCTCAGCCACATCTTCGTCGCTTGGCCGATCAAGGAATCCTCAAGAATGATATCGGCATCGGCCGGATCATCATAAACGCGGTACACTGAAGTCCATGAAGGTGTATCACCAAAACCGACAAGAATTTCAGTGTAATCGTCTTCTTCGAAATTGCCGTAAGTTTTGAACATTTCCGCTTTGATATTGATGTTACTCGCGTTTGATGGTATAGCAAAACTTGTTTGAGCATAGCCGTACGGTTCGCCGGTACCACCGGCTCTGTCAAAATACAGCCAGTCACCAAGCACAAAAATACTATAGAATCCATCGCCGTGAACCGTCCATCCGTCAAGATTGCCGTCATTAAAATCATCTTCGAAATAAATGGCACTGGTTTGCCCGATTGATCCCCAGTCAAAAGCCAGCAATGCATAATCGTTAAAATCCACAAGGTCACTGCCATCAAGGTCTGCGCACCAGGGATCGGCACCGCAGGATGAAAGCCACTGAAGTGATAAGATGTTAAGATCATTGAAATCGACAATACAATCTCCGTCGATATCACCACAAGGACACTGTGCAAAAGCGGCAGCACAGACTAATACAATACACATGTTAAATAACGATTCGTTTATTTTGTTTAACATCTTCATCACCTTTAAATTCCAACGACAACAAGAGGTATCGGCGGCCTTAAGGCCGCCGGTACCATATTATTCTTCACCTTCAAATAAATTTATTGTTCACGCCCCACATACAATGGCATATGGGTACTTAAGCTTCCGTAAGGATACTTCGATAAAATGTCATCACGCATGATGTACCGCGTTTGACCGTTCTGCGTTTCCTTGACCACGGTTTCATGCGGTGTCTTGGTACTGTAGTGACAGGCCCCCATGCTTGCCGATACCGACGAATCCGTATTGATATAGACCGGATACGGATCGCAGTCACAGGCAATACCGGAATAAGCGAAATGACCGAGTACTTCGGTATATCCGCCGTTTTTGGTCTCCAGCAGGTCACCGCACCATTCGGTTTTATAGCCGAGGATCCAGACATTCGAACCGCTGTTGCGGACGTGCGGCAAGGAGGTATCTCTTGCTTCACAGTTAAGCTGGCGGCACCAGACATCGCCGCCTCCGTTGAACTGATAACGTCGTGTAAAACCACTACAAACATCTTCCATAAAGATGTCACCGGAACCGGTGTGGATCGAACCGTTAGACTTGGTATGCATCACAACCAGCGTTCTGGTGGAATCATTAACGATCGGCGAGATATCATCGGCAGCTTTAACCTTAAACAGATCAAATACAACCACAGGATGGGTACCGTTAACCACTTTATATAAAATAGTGTTACTGCTCTGTCCACGATGAAATAGTGATTCCATACCCATAAGACGCCTGACATTACCGCGAACTTCAACGGTTTGCCAGGTGTCATAATCCCCTTGCGGGAAGTAAACGGTTGTATGGCCGGAATCGATCGCCGCCTGAATGCCCGGGGCGTCATTCGACGAACCGTTACCGGTGGCACCGTAATCTCTGACGTTTGCCCAATCGCTAAAGCTTTGATCCCATGGAACCAGCGGTGTATCCTGAATCGGCAGATTCAGTGAACTTTCGGCCTGAGGCCAGAGCGTATAGACATCATGAGAGACAAACTCAGTGACATACGGACCATTAGCATCACCGCCGAGGCTCCAGTAAGCATCGTTTTCGATAGCCTGACCATAACCATCTGTATCGATATTACGAGCAAACATCGTACCGAGATGATCGTTCTTAATTGCCCAGTTTTCCGATAAGCCGGCTACACAATTGGCATCGACCAGTGTCATGAAACCTGACTGGTTATAGACAGCC
Source organism: uncultured Pirellulales bacterium (assembly GCA_964571885.1). Lineage (GTDB taxonomy): Bacteria > Planctomycetota > Phycisphaerae > Sedimentisphaerales > Anaerobacaceae > CAZNET01. Next base: position 7,341 of record CAZNET010000031.1, on the reverse strand, counting down.
GGTACTGAGTTTTTGCTTCTCAGATCGCAGATACTGATTACCTGGCCGGAATTATGGAAACCGTACTTGCGCTGGCCTTCGAGAATAATATTCGAGAAGGTCTGGCTGTTAACTGAGTAATTGGTACGGATACCGACATCAAAGCCAACAACCTTGAGCTGTTTGATCAGCAGCGGGCCGATGACATTATTGTAACCCATATCCAGACCGATCGCACCGGCTCCGTCTTCAGAACGGATGATCATATCAGCTAACGAACCTGTGTTGTTGGTCATATACTGGATACCTTTGGCGCCAGGGTTCCCGCTGCCGATATTGAGTGTCAGGTTTCTGACATAGTTACGGTAGTTATCAGCATTACCCATCGCACCGGTCCAGACCATCGCATCAGTGAAGTTGAGGTCGTCCTGAAGTTTGATTACCGTGTTATAGGTATTCTGTCCCTGCAGAATCAGCGACGGTCCCGAGGCCCCCTGCCATTGAAGGGTGTTTGAAATCAGGTAGGTGCCGTTCGGCACATAACAAATACCGCCGACAGCACCGATAAGTGCCGCCTGCAACTCATCTGTATCATCGGCAACACCGTCACCAACCGCACCATAGTTTTTAACATTCACATAGCCGGCATCGGATGGATAAATAATATTCACCGAGAATTCCGGCGGATCGACCGTCGCGGTTCCTGTTGTAAAACTCCAAACCTCACCGAGTGTCGTTCCATAACCGTTTTTCTCGTTGATCTGCCAGTAATACGTTGTATTTGGATCGAGCGGTCCTGGGTTATAGGCCGTGCCGCTGATATTGCCTTTAAATTCACCTGGACCCGGCGTTGGATTGGTGCCGAAGTACACATTGTGACTTTGTGCCTGAACTCCGGCGGTCCAGCCGAGTTTGGCTTCGAGACTGATATCGGTACATCTATTACCTGGGACAGCCCCTGTTGCCTGGTCAGGCAATCCCGGTGTCGGAACCGTCGTAAAACTCCAGACCGGACTTTTCGCGGTACCATTGGCGCTGATCTCATCGATACGCCAGTAATAGGTCGTCCGATTCATCAGTGTGCCCGGATTAAATGTCGTTTCCGTCTGATTGCCCTTAAATTCAGGTGAACCGTGATGAGCACCATACACCGCACTGTAATCGGTGCCGAAATAAACATCATGTGAGTCCGCGCGGGCTCCGGCATTGAAGTTAAGTGTCACGATCGTATTAACATCTGGCTGACCGATCGAAGGACTTACCACAAACGCAGGATTCGGTCCTTTGTCATTGGCATCTTCATAGATCTTCAGATTCCTGTACCACGCTTCGAGCGAGTAGGTGCTGTCTTCATCACCAACAAAAGTTACCTTGTTATAGTCTCCCGGTGCCAAATAGTCCCCGGCATAGATTTTATAATGAATCCAGTCCGTTCCGGAGTAGTTGTTATAAGCCTGAGCCGAGCCGGACCAGACATCTCTGCCGCCAAGCTGAATGTGCCTGCTGGCATCACCCAGATCGGATTCCCATGTCGTCTCGAAACCAATCGCGAGTATCTCAGCAAAGGTCGTACATTTGAAATCAAATTCCATCACGGTATTTGATGTAACCCTATAGGGAGAGTCGAGATCGATCCGCTTCCAGGGATTACCGACAATCATCAGAGTAGCTCCATTATCTTCGACATCGGTATTACCACGGTCCTGACCTTTTGAATACTTGCGTATCGGTTCGTAATCATAGAAGTTAATAATATCTGCTGCAACTTCACCGGTCGTAAAGCTCCATACCGTCCCGGTAGCGGTGCCGCAAACATTCTTTTCATCAACACGCCAGTAATAGGTTGTGCTGGTATCGAGTGTTCCCGGATCCATAACCGTATTGGTTGTATTGCCGATAAAATCATTTGAATCAATGATCGCATCAGTGCTTAGATACACATCATGACTGACCGCATAGGAGCCCGGTGCCCAGCTTAATTGAGCGAAGATGCTGACATTGTCCTCAAGGTGTCCTGGTGATGGATTCGTCGCTGCTGTTGGAACCAAACAAAGTCCTGTTGTGAAACTCCAGGTATCACCGATGGTCAGACCGCACTGATTGCGCTCGTCGATACGCCAGTAATAAGTCGTTGTTTCATTCAGTACACCGGGGTCGAACGTTGTTGCTGTAATATTATCCTGAAGATCATTACTATCGAGAGCCGGATCAGTACCGAAGTAAACATCATGTGAAACGGCTCTGTCACCGGCGGTCCAGCTTATGTCGGCTTCAACGTGAACTCCGTTAGCACCATCACAAGGATCCGGCACAGAAGCCTTTGTCGGCGGAACACAGATTTCGGTTGTGAAATTCCAGACCTGTCCTTCGGTAACACCGCAAGGATTGACTTCATCGATACGCCAGTAATAAACGTTATTAAAATCAAGCGTGCCGGGGCTGTAACTGGAAGTCGGTCGGTTACCCTTGAAATCACCGCCATCGATTACAGCATCATCACTGAAATAAACATGATGTGAAACGGTATCGGCTCCAGCCTGCCAGCTTAAGGTCGGTGTAATACTGACTGAAGTTACACCACTGATCGGATTTGGATCGGTTGCCTGACCCGGCAAAATACAAATCGCGGTTGTAAATTCCCACACATCACCCATCGTAACACCTGCGGGATTAACCTGATCGATTCTCCAGTAATAGGTTGTTTCATGGTCCAAACCGCCCGGATTATAGCCCGGAAGAGATTGAGTACCCATAAATTCAGGTGAATTCTGATTCGCTTCATACACGGCCGTGTAATTGGTTCCCAAATACACATCATGTTCACTGGTACCCTCACCGGTATTCCAATTCAGTAAGGTATTGATCGACACATCAACCGCCCCATCACAAGGATCGGGATTATAAGCCGGGTCCGGCGGTATACGCGGAGCAGCAGCAATAATATTAACATCGTCGATATAGAATTGATCAGCTAATCTATCCATCGCATCGGTGAATTTGATCTGAAAACCATCGATCATATTAAAGCCGGATAAATCAATTTCCTGCTGCTGATACGATTGTCCGTCCATGCCATCGGTAATGCTGAATACAGTATGCCATGCGCCGTCATAAACTTCGACATTAGCTACATCGGTTTCTTCGAAACTGACCGCTTTCCACCAAAATTTCAAGACCACATCAGTGTACCCCGCAAGATTGACCGTTCTGACCACCGATGAACTGTTTTTACCCGTTACTTCCAGATGATAGGCTCCGCTGTGAGGCGGTCCCGCCGCTGTCGTAACCGAAGCGTGCTCAGCAATCGTCCAGACCGAGGACCAGCCGGTACCACCCAGACCGTTGCCGCTTTCAAAGTCATCGAAAGCGATCGGTTGGTCAACCCAGCATTCAAGCCAGTCGGAAGCAAACACGGCGTAATCCAGAAAATCCACCCAATTGCTGTCATCCAGATCCGCACAGCAAGGATCACCTCCGCAGTCACTAAGCCACTGATAGCCCAGATACCATAAATCATTTCCATCAACGATACAGTCCCCGTCGATATCTCCATCGGGACACTGAGCCGCTATTGCTATACCCGCAAAACAAAAAAAAGACACAAAAACAAATATTATTGTTGACCACCTTAACATAATGTTTCCTCCTAAAATAATTTTAAACGTTTTTCTTACACCTTGAACTCCTACCTTCCTAATGCCAATTCTATTGCTTTGGCTGTTTGTTTCAAAACAGAAAGATATTCTTTCATGTCTTTCTTGCGGAATTGCCCCGATAGCGCGATCGCCGCATAGGCAGGGTTACCCACAGCAATGGCAATACTCCTGTCATGCAGAACTACTTCGGAATAATTTTGTTTCCTGATCTTTTCGATATCATTCAGAAATGCGCCCATATCTCCATCATAAATATCAAGTTCCGTTTTTTGATAGGATGCTTTGATCTGATCATTCGTCTTGCAGGATAAAAGCATCATGCCGATACTGGATCGGATCGCAGGATAAATATGGAATCCGCCGATACCCTGTTCAAACGTATCGCCTGGCTTGGCGTGAAAGAGATAGGAAACATGATGATTCCACAAAACGCCCATCGCGACGATCATCTTGTACTTCATCAGCTCTTCCAGGTAGGGCAGCGCCTTTGTCAGCAGTCCCGATGCGCGAATGCTTTGTGCCGCCAGGACGTGAATACCCGGACCGGGCACATATTTTCTAAGGGGCGTCTTTTCCGCCAAACCAATATCGGCCAGTGTCCCCAGCAACCGATTGACCCGTGTGTGGTCCAAATTGAGCTGACGTGCAAGTTCCCGGCTACCGACGGGCTTATCCGCCGTGACGAGGGCCTGAAGACAGGTCAAACCATTTATCAAACTCTTATTCGGCTGAGCCGGAGCCATATAATCCTCCAATTATGATGCTATTATAGCACCGGCAAAAAGCTTTGTCAATACGAAAACAGCGATATTTGGTAAAATAATAAAAATTTTAAAAAAGTTTAATCATCTAAAATACCGTATATACCGAAAAGTCCCTTTATGATTTCTAAGTCAGCCGATTGAAAATCATTGAAGATAAAAATTTCCTAAATGCAGCTTTGAAAAACAACACTATTCTGATAAGCTCTTTGCTAATCTGATAAGATGTTACAATTTAAATCCATCTTTTACAGGAGATGCAGCATGAAGGTTTTAAAGCAAAAATTAGTTTCATTTTTTGGGTTGTCTGCTCTTGTTTTTGTGTTGGTATTTTCGATTTTTCAAATGGAAGTTTTATCTCAGCAACAACAGCAAAGTTCGAAAAAAACCGAAGCAGAAAAACTAAGAGCCGGCAGAAATTACATTGCGACAAAGATCTATACGGCCAAAGAAGACGAAGAGATACTGAAGTATTTTGAAGGGCTTCGTGTCGCGGATGTTTCCGACGGAATGGACAAAGTCGGCCTAACCAATACAGGTTTGATGTCCCCCGAAATACACGCATTATGGAAGGATACGGAACATTTCAAACACCGCATCATCGGCGTGGCGATAACGGCCAGATATGTTCCCACGAATAAGCCGCCGGCCGCTAAAATGCAAACCAGGGAGTTCGATAAGTGGGTCGGCACCTGGTATAACGAATTATCCCCCGAGCCGTTCGTGCCGCTGATTCGCAAGGGAACCGTTCTGGTCATTGAAGATGCCCCCGGAGCGGACGTCGGCACCATCGGCTCCAATAATATCATGTCATGGAAACTCGCCGGCTGTCTGGGCGTGGTAACCAACAATACCGCCCGGGATACCGATGAGATCATAGCCCAGAAAGTACCGCTTTATTATCGAAAACCGGGCAGAGGCATTCGGCCGGGCAGAAATGAAATCGAATCCGTGAACCGGCCCATCGTCTGCGGCGGGGCTCTCGTCAGACCCGGGGATATTATTGTCGCTGACGGCGACGGCGTGATCGTGGTTCCCCGCGAAGTGGCCAAAGAAGTCGCAGAATACGCAAAAGCCACAATTGAAACTGACAAAAAAGGACGAAGGCAGCTTTACGAAAAAATCGGGTTGCCTCCGGACGATTCAGTGAAATAACTGTTCAGGTTTTCAGCATTTTGTGCTTGTTTTATCTAAAACGGCCTGAAATTTCGATCGGATTTCAGCGGTTTGCTTCGTGTCAGAGCCGGACTCGATGGGATTCTGTTCATCGGGATCCTTGACTTTATCGAACAACTGGCCGCCTTTATAATACCTGTCACCGCGTTTGGAAACGCCGCGGTCATAGAGTTTCCAGCGATGATCCCTGACGTATCTGCCCTCCTGATCCCTGAAGAACCTGCGATGCTCCCGGATATATTCGATAACAATCCAGTCACGAACACCGGCCTTGATCCCCTGTAATACGGGCAGGAAAGTTTTCCCGTCGAGTTTGCAATTTCCTGATGGATTAACCAAACTCGCGCCGGTTGTCTCAGCGATCGTCGGCAACAAATCGGTCGGATCGACAAGCGCATCGGAGGTTTGACCCTCTGTTATGACACCGGGCCAGTTAGCGATCAACGGAACATGTGTACCGGCATCGGTCAGCCAGCTTTTGCCGCCTTTAATTGTTTTGTCTTTGAACTTTGAAGTTATCGAAGATTGTGTGCCGTTATCGCCTAAAAAAATGAGTAATGTTCGCCCTCGCAATCCGGACTGCTCGAGCTTTCTCACAATCCTGCCGACATTCTTATCCATATAGGCAACCATATCCTTAAAGAACCGAGGATCTTTTTCATGGCGATCGCCTGTTTTCCACTCTTCGCTGTCAGGCGTCGGCTTGAAATCGAAATGAGTCAGAAACATGGGATAATAAAGAAAGAACGGCTTGTCTTGGTGGCGGTCGATGAAATCACTGATATAGTCGTAAAACAGATCGGGACCGTAGGCTCCTTTAAATGTTTTAGGCTCGAACTGATGACTGTAAATTTTCGGATCGGCGTAACCCAGCGAATCAGAATCCACTTTCAGAAAATGTTCATCAAAACCGGCCTGTTTCGGGTCCTGTCCTTTTTTGTCTCCATCGCCCAACTGCCATTTGCCGACAACACAGGTTTTATAGCCCGCCTTCTGCATCATATGGCCGAACGTTTTTTCACCATGAGGCAGTGTTCCGAAGCGGGCATAATTTCGCGAATTATATAAACCCGTCATCAGTGCGACGCGGGTAGGCGTACACAAAGGATTGACATAACAATCGGTAAAACGCATCCCGGTTTGAGCCAGCTTATCGAGATTGGGAGTCTGATACGAACGTCCGCCGTTACAGGATAGACATTCATACCCCAGGTCGTCTGCCATGATGAGAATCACGTTCGGTTTGTCCGCTTGACCGAAAAACCTTTGTGTACAGCCTGTTTGCGATAGTGTGCCCGAGAGCAGAAATGAACCGACTGATCTTAAAAACTGACGACGACTTGTTTTCATTGTAAACTCCAGAGAAAAAAACCGAATATGTTTTTATTTTGACTGTTCTAAATCGAAAACAATGACGGTATCTATCTTATCGGGCAGTTTATAGGTACGCGGCAGCGGCTTGTTTAAATTGATAAAAATATCATCCTTATCAATAAACGGCCTTTTGCCGAGCCAGAAACCGGACATAAACACTTCTGAGCCGTCTCTCAATAAACGCGGGTTTTTTATTTTTCCCTTTAAACCTTCCATGCAGATCTGTCCCATATTCTGTTCGAGAACATGAGCGTACAGCTTACTGTCTTTTTTCGTGTACCTGCCCCATTCAGGCTTAGGGTGATCAAAGGACCCGCAGCCGTAGATGCTTTCCCCGTTTCGATCTATCCATTTACCGACTTCACTCAATATTTCTAAAGATTCATCAGGAATAT
>CAZNET010000030.1:771-13063 GCA_964571885.1 uncultured Pirellulales bacterium | reverse complement strand
GATCTTGTGGATTGTTTTGAACGGCCAAATTAACCCAGTCGTCTGCGGTTTGTGTGAAATTCTCAGGTCTTTTCTGTGAAAGCAGAGCTATTGTTTCATACGAAGCAATCTGGTCAGGATGTTCATTGATCAATTCAATCAGAATTTCCCGGCTTTGCTGATATTCTCTCTGACCGGATAGGGCAATTGCTCTTAATCGTTTCAAAGCCGGATCATCTGTTACTTCCAGCGCCCGCTCGAGTATTAACGCTGCTTCCCCATGAAGCTCCATGCCTATATACATCGCAGTAAGGCTTTGAACGGCATCAATATCCCCTCTGTCGATTCGCAAAATCCTTCGATAGGCAGAAATCGCCTGTTCGATATTAGTCTTTTTCAAAGGCCTGATATTGAGATGTGCTGTTGCATATTTGCGAAATAATTCCGCATCAGCGTCATCGGTGAATCTTTGCATATACCGCCCAAGATTATCTGCGGCAACCGACCAGTTTTGCTGCTCGTACGCCTGCAGTCCCTGTGAAAGATAATTTTCAGCCCGCCGGGTCCTATGCCAGTAACGCAAACCAATGGCTGTAACAGCTAAAACCACTATGCTAAGAATTAAAACGATAGCTAATTTCCAATTAAAATATCTTTTAGGCATTTTCCGGCCTTTCCATATTAAAAATCTTTTAAAACTTACTGATAAATTTCTTCAGCATCTGCAATGCAGTCTTCCAGCAAATCCAGAGATCCATCTTTAAGGATATATTTTTTACATACTTAATATCATAATAAATCCATTCTTGAAAATCCTTCATAGGCTCACGGGTTCTTTGAATCTGCCACAAACCGGATATCCCGGGTTTCACCGACAGTCTCGCGTCACGCCAAGCAGGACATAATACATTTTCCGCCTCCGGAGAAGGACGAGGTCCGATGATGCTCATTTGGCCAGCTAAAACATTAAAGAATTGAGGAATTTCATCGAGATAGGTATCCCGTAAAAACCGTCCCACCGGACTGGGTCTTGGATCTTCTTCCATTTTGAATTGTGGGCCGTCAGCTTCGTTCAAATACCTTAACTGGTGCTGCATTTCGTCCGCACCGACAATCATCGTTCTGAATTTCAAGCAATTGAAATCTTTCCCATGCAATCCCTGCCTTCTGTCCTTAAAAAACACAGGTCCCGGAGAGGTAATTTTAATCGCCAGCATGATGAAAGGAATAATCGGGGCGAATAAAATCAACACAAATGCGGCCAGTACGACGTCGGCTATTCTCTTGAAGAATCGTGTATATGAAAATCTTGGCCATTGTCTGTAAACATTTGCAGGATGATTCACCCCTAAGGGTTCAACCGAACGAACTGATATTTTTTCTTCCAAACTGTCACCATTGGCATCAATCATAAAGCTATTTTTGATGAATCGGTCTTTTTCAACCGTAAGGCCCCGGTGTACTATAGAATGCGAGATAACGACCTTTTCTTTTATCTCTACCCCTTCACAAATCACGGACGGTCCAATGATAACGGCGTCTTTATCGACGGTCACATTTTCCCCTAAAACAACAGGCCCAATAAGCCTGCCGCCACCAATGTCTTTTTTTAAATCGCTCGAGGTATCAAGCGAGGCCAAAATCTTCTCCATCGCCCCCAGCGATCCCTCCTGGGTATTTAAATCCCAGCTCAATCCTCCAACAGCAAGTGAGCAAATTTTGCTTTTGTGCTTTTTTGCATTAGATAAAAAATCCTGAAAAGACAAGGAAAAGACCGAATTGTTTTGTGTAAGAATTTTTTGAAACAGCTCAGGTTTTATATAAATATGATGCGGCCAGGTTTCAGGCAACGAGCACGGTTCATACGAATCCTTGTAAAAACGGCGGTAACCTGCTAATTGGTTATTCTTGCTTAGCCGGATTCTTTCATGGTATGAAAAATAATCCCGATCCACTTTCAATAACACTAAATCCGCATCGACCATCTGCAATACGTGATCGATCAAATAAGGATCAATTTGGGAGCAAAACCGGCCATTAGATACCACCAGCCATTTATCTTTTTCAAAACCGCGAATTAAATCGTCCGGAAAAGAAATACAATTATTCTGATAAAAAATACAACCTGCTTTATTCGAGAGTATTGCTTTGTCATTTTCAGGAACAATAAAGCGTTTTTTGTCAGGTAAATATCCTGAAAAATTGACCCCCATAAAAAACCAAAAAAGTGTTCTCAATAACTCATCATGAAGAATATATTGAAAAACACCGTTTTCAGAAAATGAATCTGAAGGTTGCTTTTGAATGAGAATTAAATGTGAACTAATACATGATTCAGCCATACTGCGTTTTTAAAAAATGGATAATTAACTGAATTCATTTTTATTGTTGTTTTCTTTCCGGCCATGAGACAAGAGCAATATTTCTTTACTACCCTTCCTTTTGTTTTTACCCCTGTCTTGATAGTAATTGTAACCGTAACGATAATAACTTTGTTCCACATTGACATTGCTTAAGACGGTTCCTAAAATTTTGACGTTAATCTCCACAAGCTTCTGCTTTGCATCCTTTAAATCCGGAGCGGCCGTTTGACCGGCAAAACTTGTCAGAATGACGTTGCCAGTCATTTTAGACCATATTAACGCATCCGGAAAAGCAAGAATAGGAGGCGTATCTACAATGACATGATCGTAATCATGAGAAAGTTTTTCGAAATTTTCCGCAACGACCGGCATGGCTAATAACTCATATGCATCATGCATTACAACTTCCGGCGCCAGCACATCCAGTCCCGTAGCCGGTACCGAATAAATTCCTTTTTCAAAACAGGTGCCGTTTAACAATACCTTTATATTCGTCATGCCTTTAGGAACACCTAATACCTTAACGATATCAGGTTTTCTTAAGTCTCCGTCAATTAACAGAACTTTCTTCCCGGATTTAGCGATACTCGTAGCAAGATTTATCGAAAAAGTGGTTTTACCTTCGCGCATACATGCGCTGACAATTGCTATCTTGCGCGGAATCCCCTCTTCATTCATTAATCCAATATTGGCCCGTATCGTTTGATAATCATCAATTAACTGTTGCGGCAATAACTGGCGGGCAACACTGTCTGAACGAGTAGTGGTACCAATAATACGAATCCCCACTCTTTTTGTTATGTCCTCCGGCGTATGCAAAGAAGAATCGATTTTGAACCGCATGAACGCCAGAAATAATCCGCCGGCGAACGCAAAAAACAACAAAGCCGCCGTCAACTTTAATCTTCTATCGAGAATTTTTTCAACATCGGCATACGAAGCCACCGTGATCCGAGCTGGTCTTTTTCTTTCTATCTCCAATTCCTGTATTCTTTTCCTGATGTCATTATAATATTCCGTCGTCAAGCTATATTGATGCTGGAGGTTCTGGATCATCAGATGCTTGCGGCCGATGCCGATGGTTTTTGAATCTTCCGAGTTTAAGGTTTCTCTTAATTGCTGTTCATGTGCTTTCACCTGTTCCAGTTCCGCCTTTGCGGTTGCCAATTTCGTCTGTCCGGCTTGGTTAACTTCTTCTTCGATCATATCGTCGAATTCAATGGATAGCTCTTCTTTGCGATTTTCAAGACGTTCGCGAAGAGTTTTTATCAACAACTCCTGCCTTTTAAGCTCCGGATTTGTTTCTGTGTACGTTTGTTTTGCCACAATGAAGGCCTGATCTAATTCGGCGATATTTGCGGTTAATACCTGAACCGTAGGGTCCGAATCAATAAATTCACGTCTTAACATCAATAACTGCTGAGGCGGAATAATGTCATTGGGCTCTTTTTCAAGTACCTTTACCTTGGCCTCAAGATTAATGCGCATCGATTCGAGTTTGGTCAGTTCCTGCAGTAAACTCGATACTCTTTGCAGCATCATATCCTGTCGCGAATCAAGTGTCACGGTACCGTACTCCTGAGCCAACTGCTGTATATTTTCTCCCTGACTTTCCAGTTTTTCCTCGAGCATTCTGCGTTCTTCTTCCAATACGGTCAGTTGCTGATTCTGTCCTTTTAGTGAGCTTGATCCCTCAATCGCCATATAGGCCCTTATAAAAGCATCTATGATTTTTTTTCCGTCTTCCTTATATTCACTTATCATTTTGATCTGAATTAATTCGGTATGTCTAATCGGACTCACGATAATCGTCTCACTAAAAAACATACCCTTCAACCGTCCTGCGATATCTACTGAAGCGGTAGATTTTGGGAACTGAATACCGAGTTTTGTGAGCAGACTCTCTTTTTCAGTTTCGAACAGTTTAAGATTTTTTTCTGATAGATCATCCGCTACCCGTTCCACCACCATTGACTGCTTAAAGATTTCGGCCTGCGTGTTTACAAAATTATTATAATTCGCGATTTCCCCTTTATCGGCTTCGCCTGTCAATATTTTCGGCAGAATCGGGGCCACTCTTATCGCTCCAACGATTTCATATTTCGGTTCTATTAAAAGCCAAATTGAGGGAATGCCGATGAGACAAATGGTAAAACTTACGACAAGCGTAATCACCCAATGTCTCAAGGTGCCCTTTATCACCCCAATAATCGACATTCCTTCTGGCGAATCAGCATACTCGTTATACCCGCCTAAAGGTTCTATAATTTGCCCGTTATATCTGTCAATTTCATTCATGAACAAATTCCCTAATACAAGGCAATATTAACTATTTTTCCTTGATATTACAATAGGTTGTACGACGGTTTGTTCAATTGTCAGCCTGTCCAGTATCCAAAGTTCGCCGACGATCATAGCCAAAGCCAGCGGCATCATGGCATAACCTCCAAAATCATGGAAAATGATTTCCCATCGTTCACCCTCAATCACGGTAAATGCCAATGCCGTAAGTGTTAACCTAATCGTATTACATATTAAAGCTATCGGCAAACTGGATACGAAAACAACGACTTTCTCCCATAATTTCCTCTTTACAATCAAAATAACCAGTCCGCTTATAACGAAAAACGCAGTTATCATCCTTAATCCGTTACACGCCTCTGCCACGGCCACGCTTGTTTGCCCTAAATGAATGACATTTCCTTCGCGAACTACCTCAAATCCCATCATTTCCAGGCAAAAAACGGCCGAAGCGGTGGACCAGCTCTGAAGCGGTATTGTGATGGCTGTCTGGACCCTGTTGGGCCAAGGAAGCATTAAAAACAGAAATAACAAGATGGGAAGCACCTTTTTGAAAAATTCCCAGCCAAAAATAAATAAAACAACGCCCATAATACTAATTACAACCGATAGCCGTTCAGCCGAGCCGAACATGTAAAATACTCCAAAAAACCGGATAAATTCAGCGAAAAATATCACAAAAATACCTAACAAAAACGGTTTTATTCTGGAATCAAAGACTTCTTTTCGTCGAACCCAAAGTATATAAACAGCCATCGGCGGGACGAGCATACCACTGGAATACTCATCACTTCTGCACCATATACTCCAGATTTCCTTCCAAACCGGCCAATATGACCATAAAAAAGCCGCCAAAATAAAGCATAGTATTATCATGGCCAGTACTTTATATCTGCTGAATAAATACTTAAAATCAAATTGTTTATGAGGGATATTCTTTCTCACTTCGGGAAAAACACTCAGTTTGCCGTTTTTTTCATGCACAGAACTTTTTCTTTCCACTTTTGAAAAAGAACGATATTTAATTTCAGAATTGCTCTTAATCACTGCATTTTCATCCACCACGCAATTATCTACTAAGGCATCTTTTTGAATCACCGCTTTATTCCAGATTACACTGTTACTGAGACAGGCACCTTCGTCAATTTTAACGTTTTGCCCAACAACATTGGGTCCTATAAGAACAACATCTTCGCTAATTTCAGCACCGTCCAGAATAATATTTTTGCCTTTTATTTTTGCATTTTGATGAATATGCGCATCACCTTGTGTAAAAATGTCTCCATTTTGATTCATTTTTGATACTTTGAAATTCATGAATTCAAATGTATCTGATTCAAGCACCTGTGTAAGTCCGCGCAAATACTGATCCCATTTCCTGTAATTTAAGATCGCATCATCAGAAACCAGTACCGATGCTTTCCTGCCTGCTTTCAAAATTTCAGGAATGAGTGTTTCTTTAATATCGCAATATCCTTGTGGAATGATATGGCTTACTGCTCTATTTTCACAAATGAAAACATCCGCACAAGTCCCAATTCCTTTTGAACTTTCACTGACAGAGTTGAAGAAAATAGACAATTCAGCCTGTTCGCTTAAATGTTTATCAATCAAAATAGAAATTTCAGGGGGATTAATAATATTCGCATTTATAACAATCATGCGATTGCCCGGGAATATCTTAGCGGCTTCTCTGAGGCATCCTGCCGTTCCGACCGGAAGCTTTTCTCTGAAGAAATATATGTCCCTGCCGAAAGGCGTATTCATCAAGTGCCGCTCAACAGACATTGTACTCTCATTGATAGCCACGAATATCCGGGATACGCCCTGCTGTTTCAACGAAAAAACTAATCGTTCAATCGCCGGTTTATCGATTACAGGCCAAAGGGCTAACGGCAATCGAGAAGCCAAAGGACATCGACCAAAATCCTGGGATCCTGCCAATATAACAGCGGTTAAATCATTCATAAAAACGAATTTAATGTAAACTACCTAAATTATTAGAATTTAAAGTTACTTTCCAATCTGTATTATACAGCATAGCGCATCCGTTATAAAAATATTAATTATTATGTAAAATTGCTTTTCTTAATCGGAACAATTCCCTAAAAGCTCTCATAATGACTTTAATATTGGCGCCGGTTTGTTGGCCGTGCATTCTGGGATAATGTTTCACCGGTTTTTGAACAACCTTATATCCTTTTCTGATCGAACGGGCCAGTATTTCGGTATCGATTAGCGCTCCGGTGCTTTGCATTTCTATATTGTCAAAAATCTCTCGCTTGAAAAGTTTAAACGCACAATCTATATCTCGTATTCTCATTTTGAACAGAAGATTTACAAGTGTTGTCCAGCAAAAAGCGTTCATCTTCCGGACCAGGCTGTCCTGTCGGTTTTTTCTATAGCAGGACACAATATCACAATCACTCATCAGCGGCAGCAACGGCGGCAATTCTTCAATATCGAACTGGCCGTCTCCGTCCGTGTAAAAAACATATTCCTTGACGGCTGATCGAAATCCGGTTTGCAAAGCCGCCCCATAGCCTTTATTTGTTTCATGATGGATAGCTCTTATCCGCTTATTCACCTGACTTAAGTTATCCACAATGACAGGTGTGTTGTCTTTGCTGCCGTCATCAACTAAAATGATTTCATAATCCGCCTTGATCCCCTGCAAAACCTCAACAGCTTTTTTTGTAACTCTTTCAACATTCTCCTGTTCATTAAAACAGGGGAAAAACACTGTAATTGAGATACCGCTCATCTGATTATTTGAGATAGATGAATGATTATTTTGATACATACACAACCTGAAAATGAAATGCGGTGAGTAAATTATTTATAAATTAAAACAACAAAGAAATCAGAATATCCTGAACGGCTTATCAATCATCTCGGATTTAACCGGAATTTACAAGGTTCTCTTAATTTCATCACTGAGATTTCTTAAATGTTCCAACCGAGAATTAAGAGCCGGCGTCGACTCAAGACCAACGATTTCGAGAATTTCTTTCCATCGATAGGCCCAATCGTGTTTAAGAAGTGAATGCATAACATTATTTTTGTGGATTTTTTCAAGTCTTTCCGGCTGATTATTAAGTTCGTTCAAGACATCTGGAATTTCAGCAAAATCATAAGGTACCTGAATAATCGCATCCGGCCAGCCAAAATGCTCCTTAAAAGCTTCATTGGCAGGAGGTTCGCCAATCATAACAGCCCCGGAAGCGGCTCCCTCAAAAAACCGAAAGCCAATTTCATTTTGACCATATGTTTCAAAGGGTCTGTTAAATTTTGCCGCGCTTGCAATAAAATAGCGGCTTCGTTTAGCGATGTTTGAAATTAAACTGCGATGCTGCCTGTGATGAAGTGTATGTAATGTCTGAAGGGTATCATAAATATAGAAGATCTTACTTTGCTCGGCCATTGCTAATAGGGCTTCATGCATTACATGGGATCTTCGACCAAGATTATAAACATCAACACATCTTCGGGGCAGTTCCGGATAGGGCGAAAATTTAACGGCATCCACACCGGGAGGTAAATATATACAGGGTTTGTTGATGGCCTCTTGAATCGGTTTCGCGCTGGCACTGCAATTCAGGATCACATAATCAAAACGCGATAATATCTTTAAATGTCCCTTCCATAAATGCAGTTCATTCGCCCATACTTCATCGAGCCAGCAGACGGATTTTCGGCAATGGTCTTTTATGCCTCTTAAAGTGTTAATAAACAGCAAATCCCGTGGAAACATACATACCGCAAAAAACAGATCATAGTCTTTTGTCAGATAGGTTTTTTTTATGCCGGAATTGACCGATGTCAAGCAACAATGTCTTGCCAATTGATTTCCAATTTTATGTCTGACTTCGAAAAAACGGCCTGGTCGGGGAGCGATTATATCCGCATCATCAATATCGGAAATAATATCCTCAAACTCATAATCGACACTTCTCGAAACAAGCCTTTGTAAATTACGTTGTGATAAAATACAAATACGTTTGTCAACTGACATTATTTTTTCCCGAATCTAATTATTTTCTTCTCAATAAAAAAGGGTTTTGTTGATTTTTCAACTTTTATATTCTTTTTCACGTACTATCAAGTCAAATTTATTACTTCTTCGGCATTTCTCTCTTTCGCAACGGACAGGTAGATTCCTTCTATTGCTTCGATAGAAATATTCGATGAAAAATCCTGTTCGACAATTTCGCGCCCACGTTTTCCCATCTTTTTGAGTTTATCAGTGTCTCTTAGGGCTTCTATCACCGCCTTGATAAGCGCACCTCCCTCGCCCGGTTTAACCAAAATTCCACTTTTTCCATCTTCAACAAATTCTTTAAAAGGCGGAAGCGAAAAAGCCACCACAGGTTTACCGGCAGCCATCGCCTCTAAAACCGCCAACCCGAATCCTTCATTTAAAGAGGGAAAAACAAATAAATCGCTCAAAGCCAAAAGCTGAGGAACGTCATCCCTGCTGCCTAAAAGAAATATCGCATTTTCAAGCCCTGCTTCTTTAATCAATTGCTCAAAAACCGTTCGATAATCTCCATCACCGATAACAATGAGCTTCGCTTTTTTCCAATGTTTTATCGTTTCACTCATTAAAGGAATGAGCAAGTGTAATCCTTTCCCTTGATGAATTCTCGCCACGGTCATCAAAACAGGCGCCGCCTCACTTATGTTCAGTTGCCGACGAAGATTTAGAGATTCCTGTTCATTCACAGAAGCGGGAAATTGAGCTAAATTCAAACCGGGTTTTACAATTGATATGCGATCATTGGGAATGCCTGTTTTATTTAGATAAGTTTCCCACTGTTGCCGAGCACTGGCTGAAACGGTAATAACCCTGCTTATCAAAGGAGCTGTTAGTCTTCGAAAAATATATGACCACTTTGATTTATAACTTTTCAAAAACATTGTATGTATTGTATTAACTATAGGAACAGAACAGAAAAAACTCGCCATACAACCGTAACGAAGTCCTTGAAAGGTATTATTGGTATGAATAATATCAATGTTGTTTTGCTTTATGAATTTCGAAATTTTCCAAATCGCAACAGGGATACACAAAATTTGCAGAATTTTCTGTTTTGGTATTTTCAGGTTGAGAATTGAGACATTTTCCTGATTAAAAAAGTCCGCCATCGTACCGGGTTCTCTGAGTTGACACAGGTAATTTCTGAACATTTCATGATCCATTGCTTTAATGTTTCGTAACACGACCTGTTGCCCTCCTCCGATCGCGAGATCGGGCAATATATGTAAAATCCCAATGGACCTCATGATTTATGTACCATTTTTACAACTATAAGCTTTTTTAATACGTAATACATTTTTTCCATTGTTTGAGTTATTTATACCGCTTAACATTTATTTTTCGGAAGAATGCCGGATTGATTCAAGCGGCAAAAAGGCGTTTTTTTATAAAAGCAATAATTAACGCAGTTTCCACATAAAATGGCATCCGGCAAAAATATATTTGCCGCCCAAGTCCCATAATTAATTGCTGTTGATATCATTTAAATCCAGCGGCAGTACCTCAACAGGACCAAAATCTACCGCTGCAAAATAAGACACAAACGCAATTCCATATTCAGCCTCCGGCAAGGGCGCCCCTTCAATATCAGCTAATTCGATCCAATATTCAGGTTCATTCTGGTCATGCCGCCACCACTTAAGACGCTGTTTGTAACAACGATGTTTACCTTCTTGATCCTTGACCGACCAAACATCCGCCTTAATTATATATTTGGTATCGGGTATCAGCCTTAAATTTACATAACTGTTAACCCATTTTGAATTTTCCTTCCCAAATTTATATGAAAATTCACTTCCCACACCTTTATATTTATCCCAATACCACGCCAAACAGAAATTCCAGCCTCGGCCAAGTTGTTCTGATGGTTTATCCGGATGCCCTCCCCAAAGAGACAATAAACCAAAAGCATGATTAAAACGCTGGCCGCGTCGCCCTCGAATCGGTTTTCTGAATATCACATCTGTTATAATCCTTCTCGGGGCTTCGAAAGCACCTGTAGCAACCAAAATTCTGTCGTATCCTTCAGATCCTCTCACAGGTCTGACTCTCCATTGACCGTTTTCTTCAAAGGATTCCCACCAACCGTCCTCGACCTGTAATTCCCTATCTTTCCAGTCAATGTGCAAAGGTAACGTGATCGGCGAGGGATCATAATGAAAGTCATAACTAATAATTTCCGGTTCACTTTTCAGTATTTCCTTCGCCTCAAGATGTAATACATTATATCCTTCTGAAACCTGGTCAGGATTAATTTCAATGGTAAAGAAATTTCCGGGAGTTCTTTTTCTGTTTTTCTGGACTCGTTGCCATGAATGATCGTTTATTTTATATCTAAATCGTTTCAAAAGTGGAGATTTCTTTCCACAAATATTGATCTTAAAATCACCATGTCTTCTTGAATAAGTGTTTGGCAAATGAAGCACTTCGACCAGCGGCTTATTGACATGATAAAAATAGAATACCAAAAGACCTAAAACCAGGAGCACGAAACTTGATAAAGTAAAGACTAATACAAAGCCCTTCAGTGAACTCAATTTTCTTTTTGATGATTTCTTCATAAAGCCTGTCCGTTGAAAAAATACTTACTAAATATTTCAAATCCCGAAAAAAAACAGTCAAGAAATTGCCCATTTGCAACATCCGACAAAATCTGCCAATTTCGATTATTCAACAGTCTTTGATTCTGTGATTCATGTTGAGCCAGTGCTTTTCTTTTAACATCCAAAACATCTGAAATATTAATCCAGCAATTAAAGTCCCTGAGCATTCTGAGTCCAAACGCGTTATTTATACTATTGAGAACCAACATCTTTCTCCGGAACAAGCGGGCATTATTAATCCAAGGCCATTGCATCCAATGCCACACAGGGTATTCAAATACGACCACACGCACCTCGTTTTTATGCATCGCGGCGCGAACGATACTGTTTGTTACACGATGATCGGAAGGAAATTCTTTTTTGAATGGAATATAAAGCTGTTCGGGTTTTTTGGATTTTAAGATTTCCAATACATCTTTGGTCGCTTGATCAGAATCAAGCGCAAGATGTCCATCCTCATAGTCCAAAAAATATAAATCATCATGATCAATTCCCAATTCCGACGCAGCATTGATAAGTTCATTTTTTCTTTTCTCACTTAAGTCCACCGGATTCATGTATTTTCTATGAGAAGACCGGCCGTCGGTCATTACCACAATAGTTACCGCCGCATTTTGTTTTTTTTTCATTGCGATAGTGCCCCCACATCCCAATGTTTCATCATCAGGGTGAGGCGTAAAAATAACAGCAGGCGCAGCTAATTCATCTCGAGAGATGTGTTGCTCATTGCAACAGAGTGCTTTATTGTAACATTGAATCAATTTTTTTCGAAGCAATTTAAGCGTAAACCCTACCCTGCGTATCAATACTGCTTGAACTCTAAACTGTTACTATTTCGGGCTGAATACCGAGACCATTCAGTATCTCTGTGATTTCTTGCTGATATACGGAATTCATAACCACAACCACATCCGGTTTTTCATCTCGCAAGACCTCCGGAGCGATTACCTGCTGGGCGGTACCCGGGATAAATTTACCGTGCTTAAGACGGTTAAGATCCACAATAT
>CAZNET010000030.1:0-761 GCA_964571885.1 uncultured Pirellulales bacterium | reverse complement strand
AATATATTCAATCTGATCTATGGAAATATCCAAAGCATTAAGAAAAGTGACTCCTTTTGAACCGGCTCCCCATACGACCGCTTTCTTGCTTTCTCGCTTCATGCGGCTTAAAATGTCTCGCCAGTAATTATATTTCTTATAATAATGAACTGAAAACGCTTGAATCAAATCCTCAATGTTCTCGTTTTTCCATTCATTTTTTATTTCTGCTTGACTGCCTTTTTCAGTTGGCATTGCCGTAACTGCCAAAAACTGTGACTGAAATGAATGGTTGATTTCGATCGGAGTAAATCCAGTATCGACAAAAAGCCTACCCAGTGACATTTTCGTAAAATAAGAATAATGTTCATAAATAATATCCCATATACTCATTTCCTGAAGAACAAAAAGAGCATTGGGAACCTCAAAATATACAAGCGAATTCCGATTTAGCGTTTTATTGACATCCATTAAAAAACTTTTTGGCTCGTTAATATGCTCAAGTACATGTCGTGCACAAAGAAAATCAACATCAAAATCGACGGTGCCTCTTTCGTAATATTCGGAAATAATTGCAATATCCCCTTCAGGCGGATCATATTGATTCGAATTGAAACTGGGATCATAACCGTAGGCTCTGTTGCTGCCTTTGTCGCAGAGCAATTTTAAAAATTCCGCTCTGCCACACCCGATTTCCACAATCGTTTTGTTCTTTATTTCATATTTTTCAATGATCTTTTCTGCCAGCATCTCCGCATAATCGTGAAATTTCGGCGACACGT
>CAZNET010000029.1:12064-13150 GCA_964571885.1 uncultured Pirellulales bacterium | reverse complement strand
ACCGCTTTGATGATTAGCGTCTGTCATTACGCATTTTGCGTTAAAACTTTCAGCGGCTTTTACAATCCTCTCGTCATCAGCGGCAATGATAACCTGATCGGGAAATGCGGCTTTTCGGGCCTGGTCGTAGGTGTGCTGGATGAGGTACTTGCCGGTATCTTTAGCGAGAACTTTAGCGGGAAATCGAGTCGAACCGTATCTTGCAGGAATACAAACAACTATTTTCACAATATTTCAACCTTAGCCAGCAATCTCAGGCAATTTCCTTATTTTTTCGATTCCATTGCCGGTCTAACCCGGCAGATCATTAAATCTAACCGGACGTTTATGCTATTCTTAAAGAACCTGATTGTCAATATGGTATTCGATAAAAATATTATTTTTATCGAATTTTAGATTAGAACTTCTGCATGCTTAAAGTTTTTTTATATGATTCGATGTTTTTAAGCCGATAAAATATATTGACATAATTAATAAATAGGCTTAATTTAAAAGCATATGATCAAGTGAGAAAACAACAAAGGTTTTTAAGGAAAAACTTGAATGGAAAAAATGGACAAGATTTTTTGGCAGGATCAAAAAAATCAACTCAGAGAATTAGCAACACGAAATCTGTCAAGATCTGAATTTATCGATGCCGCGTTGAAAAATATCGTCGAATCGTTAGAACTGGTCCGGGCAACTCATCTGACGTGTTCTTTGCCGGCCAATACTTTAACGTACGATGTCAGTGCTGAAACTTATCCTAAAGACCGCGAATATATCCCCAAGAAATCATCCGAATTGACGCTGCTTCTGGTGGATATTATTCTCGAAAATCAGGAAAATCGTTACCTGCAGAAAACTCTGGATATCGATGAAGACATGCTTGATGTTCATGCGTTTCAGATCCGTCTTCCGGACACACCGGCCGAACACATACTGGTATTAACCACCAGCATTGAAAATAAACTGGCTGAACCTAATGACGAAGGCAAGCAAGCTGCTTATGACTACGTAAGCCATTTCGTCGAGTTAATCGATTCGCTCTAAAATTCTACACTTATATAACATGCGTCATAAAACTATCTCTCGTTCAAAGCGTCG
>CAZNET010000029.1:11248-12054 GCA_964571885.1 uncultured Pirellulales bacterium | reverse complement strand
GCTCTGGGATTTGAATTGCAGTTTGAATTTGGACCAAGTGAATCTTTGGCCAACATTGAAATATCCTTTTCAGTAACTCCAAATGAACTTAAAACAGGAATATTCAATTGTCTTCTAAGTTCAAAGATACGATCTATGGCTGCTTGTGGGGATTTCTCCGTGCAATTCATGACGTGTGCCAATCTGGTGTAGTCTTCTGCACAGCTCTGTCGGTTAAACTGCATGACGAAAGCGAGCATGATCGCGTTCGCGATTCCGTGGGGAATACCGAAATGACCGCCCAGAGGAGCGGTTAAGCCGTGAACCGCGCCCAGGCCGGCGTTGGGAAAGGCCATACCAGCGGTCATGCTGGCCATTGACATCTCACTACGGGTCTGTTTGTCGTTTCCATTTTTAAAAACCCTAAGGATATTTTTGTTGATCTTATCAATTGACGCCAAGGCAAGGGCATCCGTCGAAGCATAGGAATTTTTTGTGGTGAAACACTCAATCGCATGGCACATGGCATCCATCCCGGTAGCCGCTGTCATGATTGCAGGCAATGTTAAGGTCAATTCGGGATCGACCAGCGATAGTCTTGAAGCCATCAAGGGGCTTCCCACATCGAATTTGCGTTTGGTTTTCTGGTCGGTAATCACGGACCAGTAGGTCGCTTCGCTGCCGGTGCCGGCGGTTGTGGGAAGAATAAAAATTACCGGACCCTTATTAACGATGGGATTTTTCCCATACTCGAAATCGATGATCGAACCGTCATGGGCCGATAGCATTGACATGGCCTTGGCGGCATCGATGGGACTTCCGCCGCC
>CAZNET010000029.1:4219-11238 GCA_964571885.1 uncultured Pirellulales bacterium | reverse complement strand
CCGAGTGCAACAACGGCGTCACAGTTATTATCCCGAATAAGCTGCGATCCTTCGTGAACATTATCATCGGTTGGATTTTCCTGCACCTGATCATAAATTATAACATCAAGATTGTGTTTTTTCAAATTATCTGTCACCGGTGACAATAAGCCGGCCTTTTCAATTCCCAGATCGGTAACAAGTAATACCTTCGAACACTTTTCATTATTGATCTTCTCGCCGATAAGTTTCGAACATCCCCAACCGAAAATCAATTCAGTGGGTGTGTAAAATCTTTTCATCTCAGTCATTTTCATTTTCCTTTACTAAAGAAACCGCACCATAAAGAACCGCTTCGTTCCATAATCGTGCTCGTTCAATCGGGATATTTTTCAACTCATCGATAATCAACTGCTGACGGATTTTTTTAACCAGAGGCTCAACGATCCACTTCGGTTCGGTACATAATCCTCCGCCCAGAACAACAATATCCGGCGCCAGCAGATAAATCACAAAACAAAGCGCTGCCGAGAGAGTAACAACAGCCTGTTCGACAATTTTCATTGCCAGTTCATCTCCCTGTTCGCAGGCCCGTATAATCGACTTTGCAGTCGGTTCATTCAGATCGATCGTTGTGGATCGTCCCCTGGTCAGGCTGTCACGCAACTGTTTTTCAAAGCCGTTTCCCGCTCCGAGGTCATTGACATTATAGAGGCCTTTTTTTCCTAAAAACAAATTCGGATCGAACGCCCAGATTTCACCCGCCAGACCCGAAAATCCCTGGTAGATTTTCTTGTCAATAACGATACCGGTGCCGATTCCGGAACTGATGGTCATATAAAAGACTCTGTCATAGTCTTTTGCTTTGCCGTAAAGAGCCTCGCCCAGTGCCCCGGTATTGGCATCATTTTCAAGGAATACGGGGACATTAAATTCACTTTCCAAGATTTTTTTTAATGGAAAATTATTCCAGTTTAACAGGTTTGGCGGTGATTTAATGATGCCTTTCCGCTGGTCCAGCGGCCCCGGACAGCCGATGCCAATTCCTGCCAACGTAAAAGGTAATTTCGCTTTTCTTATCGCGCCGATATAGACTTGTGCCGCCTCGTCAGGATCCTGGGCCGTCAAATCATGAAAGAAGGTTTTCATGACGCCGTCTTCGAGATACCCCATCTTTGTTTTGGTGGCACCGATATCAATACCGACAATGATTTTATCCTGCTTAGTCATATCGGCCTAAGCATACACGCTGATGTCCTTCGATGCAAGGATTTGCCGGTAAATTTGTAACTGCTTTTCAGGCAGAATATCCTTGTACTGGTCGTAAGCGTACGGTTTGTTCATTCGCCTGTATTTATCCGCAGCAAGCGGATTGAAATTGATCAGCTCGACCTGACCGGTAAATTCGCAGGTTTTCAGATAGTCCGCGATTGCTGTTATGTTATCTTCGGTCGCCGTCGCTTCGGGAATCAACGGTATCCTCACCATAATCTCGGCATTTGCCTGAATCAGTTTTTCAAAATTCTCTTTAATCCTTTGATTGTCACTGCCGATAAATTTTTCAAAAAGGTCATTTCGGGCAAGTTTCATATCTATGAGAAACAAATCGACATATTCAATAAATCGTTTGAGAATTTCCCACTCAGAAGAAAGGCATGACTCCACAACACAATGAATTTTCTGTTGTTTGCATTTTTTCAGGATATCCAGATTGAATTCATATTGAAACAACGGATCGCCGCCGGACAGGGTCACGCCGCCGCCGGAGACATCGTAAAAGACCTTATCTTTTAAAATTTCATCAACAACCTCTTGACTGTCAACTTTCCTGCCGTCAAAGACAAGGGCATGAGAGGGACAGCACTGAACACAGGCCCCGCACAACTGACATTTCTCTTTATCGATGAGGATAAAAGGCTCTTTATCTTCTGTGTGTGACAAGTCATCAAATGGACAGACATTGAGACATTGTTTGCATTGAATACACTTATTTTGAAAATACCAGAGATTGACGTTCAGGTTATGACCTTCGGGATTCTGGCACCAGGGACAATTGAGCATACAGCCTTTCGAGAAAACCGTGGTGCGTATACCGGGTCCGTCATGGACGGCGAAACGTTTAATATCGAAAATAATTCCCTTCACGCATCAGGCTCCAAAAGCGGTTCTGGCAATGATCTCATCCTGAAGATCCGCCGCCAGTTCGGTAAAGTAAGCCGTATAGCCGGCCACACGGACGGTCAGATGACCGTAGTTTTCAGGATTTTCCTTTGCCTTGATGAGGTCTTCTTTATTGATAACATTGAACTGAACATGATTGATATGCATCCTGACAAAGGCTTTTAACATCGCGGCGAAACGGTCACGGTCGTGTTTGGTCCTGAAAAAGCTGGGTAAAAATTTCATATTCAGTAATGTACCGTTGCTGCCGTACATCGCGTTAATTCTTGAAACCGACTTCAATAATGCGGTCGGCCCTTTCTGGTCGCGACCCGACATCGCCGAGAGTCCGCCGTCAGCCAAAGGCTGCCGTGAAAACCTTCCGTCCGGCGTCGCCGCGACATTTTGTCCCATGGGAACATGAGCCGAAACGGTGTATAAACCCGTGTGATAATTTCCGCCGCGAACGTTTTTGTATGTTTTCAATTTTTTGGCGAATTTTTCGACCCATTTCGCACCGAGTTGATCGACCCATTCGATATCGTTGCCGTATTTCGGAACTTCGTTCAACAAACGATATCGAAGCACCTTGTTATTTTGAAAATTATTTTTCAAGGCATCTATCAGCTTTTCAGCAGAGAGCGTCCTTTCTTCGAAAACGAGTTTTTTAATTACCGCGATGCTGTCAGCGACATTGGCCGGCTGGATCGCCTGAATGCCGGAGAGATTATATTTCGCACCGCCAGCGGTGACATCAATACCATTTTCGATACAATTGCTGATCAGCGACGACAGAAAAGGCGAGGGCACGATATCGGCGTGCGTCTGATCGACGATCGAACAGGCCCGAATCATTTTAACTAAAAAAAAGTCGATCTGCTTATTAAAAGCTGTTTCAAATTCTTCAAAGCTTTCAAAATCGGTTAAGTATCCTGTCTGTGGCCCTATCTGTTTATCGGTCAGCATACATCTGCCGTTATTAAGCGTCAGTTCCAGAACCTTGACCATGTTGAACATGGCGGCATCGCTCCAGCCAAGCATATTGCCCTGCGTGGACAACTCGACACAGCCGACAACGCCGTAATCCATGGCATCGTCTTTTTCAACACCTTGGCTTATTAAAGCGGGGATGATACTTTCGTCATTAAATAGCTGCGGCATACCGCTGCCGAGTCCGATGACCTTCGTGACTTCATCGAGAAACTCATCGGGGCTGTTTTCGTGCAGTCTGACGGAAAGATTCGGCTGAGGTAAAAGCAGATGCTCCTGGGCCTTTAGACATAAAAAGGAAAGCAAGTTCGTCGCGTCCTCGCCAGTTCTGGTTTGTCCGCCGATACAAATATTGAATCCAATCGGAAAACCGGCGAAATATTTGGCGCTGCTGGAATTTCTCATATAGACGATCTGATTGAATTTCAGCCACAGCGATTCCAGTATCTCAAGTGCCTGGTCAATAGTCAGTCTTGCGTTTTCAAGATCGTTCTTTAGATAAGGATAGAGATACTGGTCCATTCTGCCCGGTGAAAACGACGAGGCGTTTGATTCAAGCTGTAATAACACAAAACAAAACCACAAAGATTGAACGGCCTGCCTGAATGTCACCGGCGGATCGTCTACAATAAAAAAACATATATCACGAATCTGTGACAAATTTTCTTTCTGCATTTGGTTTGTTTGATCTTCGATCATCTTATCAGCAAGCTGACCGTAACGCCGCATCAATTCCCGTGATGCTTCGAGAACGATAATGACGCTTTGGTAAAACTCCTTCTTTTCAGGTACAGCTTCTGAAATTTGTTGTTGACATTGCTCGATCAATCCGGCGGGACCGAGCTTTAGCCATATTTTCACATCGGGAATAATGTGTCCCTGGGCGTGATCCTTCTGGTTGATCTTCACCGTGCGGTCCAGTTCATCGAGTAAAGATCCTAACCTTTTTTTAACTTCATCCTCAAGAGTTTTGCCCTTCCAAAACGACAGAATCGTTTCTCTGAAATCCTTTTTACCTTTTTCTCGAACCTCAAATGGATCCTGTGGTCTGTTGGGTAAGCTATCAAGTTCCTTATCGATCCAGACTACCGCGGCTTCCGGCGAGACAACCCCCGCCCTGCTGTCCGGCGTGCGGTTGCCGACGATTAGTTCTTCCGGATCGATCTTGACCGATATATTTTCAGCGGTATGAGCAAAAGCCCTGGCACGCTGGAGGATCCGCGTAAGATTCGGATTCTGTTTGTAGCTTTCGGTAATTAATTTGGCCTGCTCGATCGAAAAATAACGCGGTTTCTCGAAAAGATTCTGCTTGAGTCTTAAAATACGTTCACTCGGATCGAGCGAGTCCAACTGGTTAAAATTAATTTGCTTAGACATATTCCAATCTTTTACCATAAATATCTATTCTACAATTATTAACAATTTATGTCAATCTGGTGAATTTGTTCACAATATTCGGCTGTTTGCACGTGCATTTGCTTGTTTTTCACAAATAATATTTGACTAAAAACGCTTATTGTCTAACAATATGACCGTTTCGATTAAAGCAGGATTTGAATTCAGTTAAAAGGAAATGAATTATGAAAAATCCACTACCTGTCATTATCATTGTCGCTATCTTAGCGGTTGTATTGATCGGCATCGGCATTTCAAACAAAGGTAAAACAACTGACGAGATATCGGTCGCCGTCGTTCCTAAAGGGACGACCCATATTTTCTGGAAATCGATCCACGAAGGCGCCAAAAAAGCCGGCGAACAAACCGGTGTGAATATCATCTGGAAAGGCCCGGAAAAAGAAATGAGCCGGCAGAGTCAAATCGAGATCATCGAGGATTTCATTGTTCAGAAAGTTGCCGGTATCGTGCTGGCCCCGGTCGATAATAAGGCGATGGTTCCCTATGTCAATAAGGTTCAGGAGGCCGGCATTCCCTGTGTGATCATCGACTCCGCCGTGGATACGGATAATTATGTCTCCTTTATCGCAACCGATAATTACCAGGGCGGTGTCATCGCGGCCAGGAGAATGGGCAAAATCCTCGACGGCAAAGGCAAAGTCATCGTGATTAAATACGCGCCGAATTCGTCTTCGACGACCAACCGTGAAAACGGTTTTATCGAAACCATCGAAAAGGAATTTTCCGGTATCGAGATCGTCGATACCAAGTACGGCATGGATACGGTTGAAACCGCGCTGGTGGCCGCAGAGGATCTGCTGATGAAAAATCCCGAGATCGACGGCATGTTCGCCTGTAATGAATCAACGGCGGTCGGCGCACTGCAGGCACTGAGCAGTCAGGGCAGAGCGGGAAAGGTCAAACTGATCGGCTTCGATTCGGGTACGCTGCTTGTCGAAAATCTGAAAAAAGGTAATATTGATTCACTGGTCGTCCAGAATCCATTTAAGATGGGCTACGAAGGTGTGAAGGCGATCGTCGATACGATTAACGGTAAAGACGTTGAAAAACGTATCGATACCGGTGTCTATCTTGTCACCCAGGAAAATATCGATACCCCTGAGATCCAGGAACTGCTGCAGGAATAAGTTGTCATGCCCACCGATGCGGGCATTCAATCGTTAAGAAATGATCCAAAACACAGAAGAAAAAGCTGTCATATTAGAAATGTCCGGGATATCGAAAAGTTTCGGGCCCGCCCAGGCTCTTTCCGATGTCAGCTTAACCGTTAAGCACGGAACGGTTCATGCTTTGGTGGGTGAAAACGGCGCCGGCAAATCGACGCTGGTAAAAATTCTGGCCGGCGTCCACCAACCCGACACCGGCACGATGGAGATCGACGGGCAAAAACTGTTGTTTACAAATCCTCAGCAGGCCCTGGATAAAGGCATTTCAATGATCTATCAGGAACTTGACCTGGCGGAACACCTGACGGTCGCCGAGAATATTTTTCTCGGTCAGGAACCTCAGGGGAAATTTCCCTTTACAGTCAGCCACAAAAAAATGAACCAGCAGACCCAGGATCTGGTGAAATGCTTCGATTTCGAAATTCATCCCTCTTCGGTCGTGGCAGAACTTTCTACGGGCGATTGTCAGGTCGTCGAAATCATCAAGGCCCTGGCGCGCAACGCCCGAATCATCGTGATGGACGAACCGACATCGTCGCTGACGGAAAAGGAAACCGATCGGCTCTTCGAGATCGTCCGGCAACTTCGTGATAACGGCATTTCGATCATTTACATTTCACATCGTCTTGAAGAGATCATCGATCTGGCTGACGATGTTACTGTCCTGCGGGACGGTAAGGTGGTGCATTGCGAATCCATCGAAAAACTGGACATCCCCATGATCGTCCGTCATATGGTCGGCAGAGAAATTACCGACTTTTATCCGGGCCGAGACGTTGAGATCGGAACGGTTAGAGTAAAGATCGAAAAATTGTCTTCGGAAAAAATGGAGAATATCAATTTTGAGATACACGCCGGTGAGATTGTCGGCATGGCGGGATTGGTTGGCGCCGGCAGGACAGATGTAGCCAACGCGATTTTTGGTGTTGAAAAGAAAAGTACCGGCACCATCATCATTGACGGACATCCGGTCACAATCAATTCTCCTGACGATGCCATCGAATCCGGTTTTGCTTATCTGACCGAGGACCGCAAACGCACGGGTTTATGTGTGAACCTGCCCTGCGGCTGGAACATCACATTGCCCAACCTCGATCTGATCGGCATGAAGCGAATCATTAATCCGACACGCGAACATCAGATCGCCGAGGAATTCGGCGAGCAATTGTCAATCAAATGGTCCGGACCGGATCATCCTGCGATGTCACTGTCCGGCGGAAACCAGCAGAAATTGCTGCTGGCACGCTGGCTGCTGGCCAAGTCACGGTTTCTGATCTTCGACGAACCGACGCGCGGGATCGATGTCGG
>CAZNET010000029.1:0-4209 GCA_964571885.1 uncultured Pirellulales bacterium | reverse complement strand
ATCTATTTACTGTTGAACGAACTGGCCAAGCAGAAAAAGGCTATTTTGATCATTTCATCCGAGCTGCCAGAACTGCTCGGTATCACCGACAGGATTCTTGTGATGCGCCGGGGAAAACTTGTCGCCAATCTGAAGACCGCCGAAACCAACCAGGAAGAAATCATGCACCATGCCGCTGTGGAGGAAAAATAAATGAATAAATTCGTCAGACTGCTGCTGCCCTTTGGAAGCCTGATCCTGATCATTGCCCTCGTTTCGGCCCTGAAGCCCGATTCGTTTTTGACGCTGGATAATTTCCTCAACGTCTTTCGGCGATCGAGCGTGTACGGCATCATCGCCATCGGCATGACCGCCATCATCATCTCGGCGGGGATCGATCTTTCGGTTGGTTCGATGCTCGGCCTGTGCGGCATGGTCGGCGCCTATGTCATGGTCAAGGTCGGCGGCAGCGATCCGACCGGGTTTCCGCTGGTCATCGGCACTTTCGCCGGTATCGTTATCGGCGCCTGCTGCGGCTTTCTAAACGGCCTTTTGATCACACGGCTCAAGCTTCAGCCCTTTATTGTAACTCTCGGCGCGATGAGCTTTTTCCGGGGCATCGCACTGGTCATGCAGGACGGCCAGCCGGTCAATGTCCCCTCCTATACCTATCTCGGCGAAGGGACGATCGCGGGTATTCCCGTCTCGATCATCATCTTCGCGGTAATCATCGTCATCTCCGCATTTATGCTCCGCTATACCAAAGTCGGCAGATATACCTACGCGATCGGCTCGAACAAAGAGGCCGCCTTTCACGCCGGCGTCAATGTCGAACGCAATCTCATCTATATCTACACATTCACCGGTCTATTGGTTGGTATCGCCGCCATGATCGCCACCAGCAGAACGGTCTCGGCCCAGCCCACCGCGGGACTCGGAGCGGAACTCGATATCATCGCGGCGGTCGTTATCGGCGGCGCGAGCCTGGCCGGCGGTCAGGGAACCATTACCGGAACCATCATCGGCACGCTTTTGATAAGTTTCCTGCGCAACGGCTGTACGCTGCTGGGTATCTCGACAAACGCCCAGTTAATCGTCATAGGCATGACCATCGTCCTGGCAGTCACCATCGACCAGCTCGCCCGTCAAAAAGGCCAGCAGATAACCACTTAAAAAGATAATCCCAATAAGAGTGAGTTCAGTAAATAACAAAAAGAAATCCTGAAAATCAAATAAAATTCTTGACAAAGCGGGGTGAATCTGTTTTAATAGTGTGCACTATGAATATGGATTATCGTGACAACCTGAATAACTGGTGGTGGCCTGCGGCGACATAGACCGACGGGCGAGCGATAATTTACTATACAAAATTTGTTGAATATGTTAAAAAGCAGCCTGTCGGCGGACGAGGCTGTTTTTTTTTGGACTAATGACATGTTGGGAACAGGTAAATAAATGGAAGATTACAGAAAAATAATCGAAAACGCCCGACCGGGCCAGATCGTTCCGATCGTCAAACAGGTGAAAATGAGCGATCCGATGGACTTTTTCGCCAAGATCAGCGATTACGGCAGGAGCAGGCATAGCTGTTTGTTCGAGTCGCGGGAATATCTGGCCGGTACCAGCGCATTAAGCTTCGGGACCTCCAAGCCGGCCTTGTACCTGACCGGAACCGGCACTGATTTTACCATCAAAGCGCTTAGCAAGACCGGAAAACGCATCGTAAGCTACCTGAATAAGCAGAACCGCTTCGGATTCTGTGAAAAAATCGACTTTAACGAGCAACAGATCACCGGCACGATCAAAAAACCCGAAGAAACCGTTGACGAATACACCCGGCTCAAAGCCATCAACCAGATGGACGTCCTGCGGGCGGTAGCGTTTTCGTTCAGCCTGGCCAGCAAACCCTTCCGTGTGACCTGCGGATTATTGGGGGCGCTGAGTTATGATTTTATCGACCAGTTCGAGAAGCTGCCGAAAAATACTGATGATCTGCTGAAAAATCCCGATTACGAGCTTTATTTCGCGGACAATATCTTTCTGATGGACCATGCCCACGATAACGGCTTTATCGTCGTCAATGTCGTGATCACCGACGGCGACCGCGAGCAGGCGATCACCGAGGCGCAGGACTGCTTCGATTATTACCAGAATATCGCCCGTTTCGACACACCGAGAGGGCAAGCCTTTACCGGCGATCTGCCCGAACCTTCGACCGATACGGTCCAGCCCGAATATGAAGAGATGGTCAAGACCGCGAAAAAACATATTATCGACGGCGACATTTTCCAGGTGGTGCTGAGCAGAACGATCACCGAGCCGAGCCCCGATGAGCCGCTGGATGTCTATAAACGTCTTCGCGAGCTGAATCCTTCGCCGTATATGTTTTATCTCAATACCGAGACCACGATCCTGATGGGTTCCAGTCCGGAACTTAACCTGCGCGTCAGCGGCAACGGTACGCGCAATGTCGAGATCAGACCCATCGCGGGGACCAAACCTCGGGGCAGACTGGATGGCAACATCGACGCCGATACCGATTTCAGATACGAAGCGGAATTGAAACTCGATCGAAAGGAACTGGCAGAACACATCATGCTGGTTGATCTGGCAAGAAACGATATCGCCCGGGTAGCCCGGCCCGGCAGCCGGGTGGTTACCGAACTTTTGATCTCCGAAAAATACGAATCGGTGCAGCATTTGGTCAGTAACGTCAAGGGGCAGCTCCGTGACGAACTCGACGCCTTGAGCGCCTATCTTGCCACGATGAACATGGGAACACTGACCGGCGCTCCGAAGATCGAAGCGATGAAAATTATCCGCCAACTGGAAAAAACCAAACGCGGCTATTACGGCGGCGCGGTGATGTACCTGACCATCGACGGTCAGTTCGATAGCTGCATCACCATCCGCAGCCTGCAGGTCAAGGACAAAACCGCTTACGTTCGCGTCGGAGCCGGCATTGTCCATGACAGTGTGCCCAAAACCGAATTCGAAGAGACCCGGCACAAAGCCAACTCGTGCCTGCGCGCGATCCGTGAAAAAAAGAAGGAATAGACCGATGGAAAAGAAAGTGTTATTTATCGATAATTTCGACTCGTTCACCTATAACCTGGTGGACGATTTCTGCAAACGAAACTGCATCGCCAGGGTATACCGGGCCGATACGTCGCTGGATACTCTAAAAAAAGTCGCCGATCAATTCGATCCGGACCTGATTGTGATTTCACCGGGCCCGGGGACGCCGGATACGGCGGGCGTGTCACTGGATGTGGTGGATCATTTCAAGAACAAGCTTCCGATCCTCGGCGTATGCCTGGGTCACCAGGTCATTGCCCAGTATTTCGGCGGTACGATCGGCCACGCCCCCGAACCGATGCACGGCAAACCCTCACGGGTGACACATAACGAAGAAGACATTTTCAAAGGCGTGGAAAATCCGCTCCAGGCGGGCCGGTATCACAGCCTTTGCATCCTTCAAATGCCCGACTGCCTGGAAGTGACCGGGAAATTCGAGAGTGTGATTATGGGCATCCGCCACAGGGAGTTGCCTATTTTCGGCGTACAGTTCCACCCGGAAAGTATTTTGACACCGGCGGGCGGAAAAATTATTGAAAACGCGTTAACCATCGCATCGCACTATAAAGTAGGGAGCAAATAATGGTAACGATTAAAGAATATTTGAATATCCTGCTCGAAGGAAAAAATCTGACCTCAGGACAGGCAAAGTCGCTGCTGGATATTATTTTCGAAGGTGATGTCAATGAGCAGCAGATCGCGGCGTTTTTGACCGCGATGCAAATGAAAGACTACTCCGCGGACGAATTAGCCGGCCTTGCCGGTTCGCTTCGCGACCATGCGGTCAAAGTTAACACCGGCATTGACAATCTGGTCGATACCTGCGGCACGGGCGGTGCGAGACTGAAGACCTTTAATATTTCTACCGCCTCGTCTTTTGTTGCGGCCGGTGCCGGCGTTTATGTCGCCAAGCACGGTAATCGCGGCATCACCAGTAAATGCGGCTCGGCCGATGTCCTGATGGAATTGGGAGTCAATATCGATCCCGGCCCGGAAACAGTCACCAAATGCATTGAGAAGACCCATATCGGTTTTATGTTCGCTCCCAAGTTTCATCCGGCGATGAAATATGTTCAACCCATTCGCAAGGCTCTGGAATTTCGGACTGTTTTCAACATATTAGGCCCTTTGGCCAATCCGGCACTGGCTACC
>CAZNET010000028.1:0-13363 GCA_964571885.1 uncultured Pirellulales bacterium | reverse complement strand
GGCTGCCAGGGACCTTGGTGTTACAGAGAGAATTCTCGGATACAAGATAAAAAAATATCAAATCCTTCCGAAGCTCCTTTCTTAAATATACAATATTGTAAGGTTAAAAAGAATGAATTACAATATTGTAGTAATTATTAAGTTTTTTTCTTTTTTGCAATAATTTCATATCTTCATTCTAAACAATAAGTTATAGTCAAATTGTGCTGTTATTTCATTCCTGGCACGTTTCTTGCTAAGAAATCCAACTAAAGGAATTTGGTCGGCCTATATTGTTTGGTGTAGGAAGTTTTGAAATATTAATGAATGAAAGGAACAGAACATGAGAAAAACAGTTTGTATTTTGGTATTAGTCGCATTGTTCATCACCGGCAAAGCGGCGTTGGCCGAGGATGAGAAGATCGTTTTTGATGTGACGGCGGATTATTTATGCAAGTATATCTGGCGAGGCCAGAACCTCAATGACGATCCGGTTTTTCAACCCGGGGTCAGTATGACCTACGGCGGTTTAACGGCCGGCGTCTGGGGAAGCTGGGATACCACGGGTTATAATGACAAGAACAGCGAGTTCTACGAGATCGATTACTCTTTGGATTATTCGGGCGATACGGGGATGGAAGGACTGGGGTATTCAATCGGTGTGATCAACTACTACTTCCCCGGAGCCGAGGATACCACCGAATTGTATTGCGGATTTAGTTACGATTGCATGTTGAATCCCTCAGTGACAGTATATCATGATGTCGATGAGATCGACGGTACTTATATTTCCTTCGGTGTCGAACATGGGTTTGGAGCCATCGCCGAACTTGGGCCGGATATGCCGGTCGGTGCGGATTTTGGCGCCTCACTGGGCTGGGGAAGTGAATCTTATAACTCAGGTTACTGGGGTGTCAGTGAGTCGAAACTCAATGACCTGGTGCTGTCTATGTCATTTCCGGTAGAGATGAACGGATGGACCGTCGCGGGTGTTGTTAATTATATCACCTTGACGGAAAGTGCCATCAAAGATTCGGACAGGTACGATACGGATGATGATTATGTTGTCGCGGGTATAAGTCTATCGACACGTTTTTAATGGTAATGAAAGGGTAAGAAAGTGAACAGATTAAAATTAATTATGACGATGTTGTTTGTTGTTGTTTTAGGAACACTCACCTTCGCTGAAGAACCAGTCAGTCCGATCGACGCTGCCAAAGAAGAGATCCAGACCCATATTAATATCGTCTGGACGTGTATCGCGGCGTTTCTGGTGTTCTTCATGCAGGCGGGATTCGCGATGGTCGAAGCCGGATTTACCCGTGCCAAGAACGCGGTCAATATTCTCATGAAGAATCTGATGGATTTTTCGGTCGGCACAATCGCATTTTTTGTAGTGGGTTTCGGATTAATGTTCGGCGAAAGCAACGGTCTGTTTGGAACGACGCTATTTGGTTTGAGCGGTGTTGAGCCGGGCATGGACTGGAACTGGACGTTTTTGATCTTCCAGACGGTTTTTGCGGCGACTGCGGCGACAATCGTTTCCGGCGCCATGGCAGAAAGGACCAAATTTGTCGGATATCTTGCGTACAGCTTTTTTATTACCCTGTTTATCTATCCGATATTCGGCTCCTGGGCGTGGGGCGGTTTGCTCGACGGCGGCGGATGGCTCGAAGGTCTGGGCTTTCTGGATTTCGCAGGCTCGACCGTCGTTCACTCCGTCGGCGGCTGGTTAGCTCTGGCAGGGGCGATCGTGCTCGGCCCGCGTATCGGAAAATATGGGCCGGATAAAAAGCCAAAAGCGATCCTTGGTCACAATATTCCACTGGCGGCTTTGGGCGTGTTTATCCTGTGGTTCGGCTGGTTCGGATTCAATCCCGGAAGCACAACCACCGGTGAGGGTTCGATCGGGTATATCGCCGTAACCACGAACCTGGCGGCAGCGGCTGGTGCGATCGTCGCGATGGTTGTTTCCTGGGGTGTTATTAAGAAACCGGATGCCTCCATGGCCTTGAACGGCGCATTGGCGGGCCTTGTTTCGATTACCGCCGGCTGTGACGGTGTCTCCCCGCTCAGTTCGATCATCATTGGTGCTGTCGGTGGAGCATTGGTTGTGTTTGCTGTACTGTTTATTGATAATGTACTGAAGGTTGATGATCCGGTTGGTGCGGTCAGTGTTCATGGTGTCTGCGGTGCCTGGGGTACACTTGCCTGCGGTCTGTTCAATATGGAAAGCGGCCTGTTTTATGGCGGCGGCCTGAAGCAGCTCGGCGTACAGATGCTCGGTGTCGGCGCGGCGTTTATCTGGGCATTCGGCCTGGGGCTGGTACTTTTTACCGTTATCAGTAAAACCATTGGTTTGAGGGTAAGTGCCGAAGAAGAACTCAAAGGGCTTGACATCGGCGAGCATGGAATGGAAGCGTATTCCGGATTCCAGATCTTTACGACAACCTAATGTTAACAGAAAGTGTTGGAGACAGAATCATGAAATTGATAATAGCCTATATTCAACCTCATAAGTTACAGGATGTAAAAAAATCCCTGTATGAAGCTGAGGTCTTTAAAATGTCGGTAACAAACGCCCTGGGCTGCGGTGAGCAGCGGGGGTATGAAGAAAGCTATCGAGGCATCAAGTTCGAGGTGAATCTGCTGAAGAAAGTGCGTATTGAGATAGCGATTAACGAAGATTTTGTTGAAAGGACCACTGAAGCGATTATCGCCGGGGCGCGCACTGGTGAAATAGGTGATGGTAAGATCTTTTTGATCGACCTGCCCGAATGTATAAGAATTCGGACGGGTGAACGAGGCAATAAGGCGATCGGCTGATTTTCCAGGGGGACAGGCATTAAGCAGCCATCACTTTCTGCGCCCTTTTTGGGCCAATAGTGGACTCTGTAAATGCAGGGTCCACTTTTTATAAAAAATACAAATATGTAGATTTATATTTGAAAAAACACAATATCGTAGAATTATGTCTTTTACCGAGAGAGCTTGCGCTGAGTTATAAATCTTTATTATATATACATTTATGAATTGAATATTGAGTAAATGAAAGTTTGGCACAAAGCTTGCTAGATGAATTTATGGTGAAATGGCTAATTTGATATTTGCTAACAAAAAAGTTAAGGCAGAAACGTGATGGACACAACAAAAAAGATAATTTCAGTAAAAAGCATTTTGGTGTCACTGTGTATCATAGTGACTTTTCTAACAGGTAGTACGTTTGCTGCGGATAGTGAAATCAGCCTCGATCAATTAAAGCAGGGATTAGATACGGTTTGGGTTTTGGTTGCTGCTTTTTTGGTGTTCTTTATGCAGGCAGGTTTCGGTATGGTCGAGGCTGGTTTTATTCGTGCAAAGAACACCTGCAATATTTTGACTAAGAATTTTCTGGATTTTTGTATGGCGTCTTTAGGATTTTTTCTAATCGGTTATGCATTGATGTTCGGGGACGGTAACGGTTTTTGCGGAACCAGCGGCTGGGCATTATTCGGTTTGGAAGAGACGACCAGCGGTTTGCCGTTATACGCTTTCTGGCTATTTCAGGCGGCGTTCTGCGGGGCGGCCGCCACGATCGTAGCCGGCGGCATGGCCGAGCGGATGAAATTTGTCGGTTATCTGATTTATTCATTTATCATTTCGGCTCTGATCTATCCCATCGTCGGTCACTGGATCTGGGGCGGCGGCTGGCTGTCTGACATGAACTTTCATGATTTCGCCGGTTCGACGGTTGTGCATACGGTCGGTGGATTCGCGGCGCTGGTCGGAACAAAGATACTCGGACCGCGTGAAGGCAAATACAGTCTGGATGGAACACCAAATGTTCTGGCCGGTCACAGTATTCCCCTGGCGTCACTGGGCGTATTCATTCTGTGGTTCGGTTGGTTTGGATTTAACGCGGGTTCGAGTCTTGCCGTTGGTGACGGACTGGATATCGGGCGAGTGGCGATCAATACGAACTTAGCGGCCGCTGCGGGCGGTATCGCAGCGATGATAACGGTTTGGAAACGATTTGGCAAACCGGATCTGTCGATGGCTATGAACGGTGCTCTGGCGGGATTGGTGGCTATCACAGCTCCTTGTGCCGTTGTTGACCCATGGGCGGCATTGATCATCGGGGCCGTCGGCGGTGTGGTTGTTGTTCTCGGTGTCGAACTGCTGGACAAACTTCGGATCGACGATCCGGTCGGAGCGGTTCCGGTTCACGGTATGTGCGGTGTCTGGGGAACGCTGGCGGTCGGGATTTTTGGTAAGGCATCGCTTGGACTGGCGAATAACGGATTTGTCTATAGCGGCAATCCCATGCAGTTCGGCGTTCAGATGGTCGGTTCGATCAGTGTTGTTGTGTTCGTTCTTGCGGCTATGGGGATTGTCTTTAAACTGATTGATGTCACGGTCGGGCTTCGCGTCAATCGAGAAGAAGAAATGCGGGGTCTTGACATCGGCGAACACGGTATGGAAGCATACGGCGGTTTCCAGATTTTCAGTACCAGTTAAGTCATAACAGAAAGGTTTAGAACAATGAAACTCATTATAGCTTATATTCAGCCGCACAAACTGCAGGATGTGAAAAAGGCGTTGTATGAAGCGAAGGTCTATAAAATGTCGGTTACCAATGCGCTCGGCTGCGGCGAACAGCGTGGCTACGAAGAAAGCTATCGCGGCATCAAGTTTGAGGTGAATTTGCTCAAGAAAGTACGCATCGAGATAGGCGTTAATGAGGACTATGTAGATAAAACAATTGAGGCGATCATCGCCGGAGCGCGTACCGGTGAGACCGGCGACGGCAAGATATTTGTAGTGGATTTGCCCGACTGTATCAGGATTCGTACAGGCGAAAGCGGTAATAAAGCAATAGGATAAAATGAATGTTAATCAGTATTGAAAGGAACCGAAACATGTCACCGAAAGATTTTTTTGATTTTGCGAAAAAGAACAACGCAAAAATGGTTGACCTGAAGTTTGTTGACCTGCTCGGCACGTGGCAGCATTGTTCTTATCCCATCGATACGTGGGATGAAAGCACATTTGAGGACGGTGTTGGTTTTGACGGCTCATCGATCCGCGGCTGGCAGGGTATTCACATGTCGGACATGCTGGCAGTGCCGGATCCTGATACCACTGTGATGGATCCGTTCTTCAAGGACCCGACCGTCAGCATCATCGCCAATATTGTCGATCCGATCACCAAAGAAGATTATTCCCGTGATCCGCGTCACGTCGCCCGCAAGGGAGTGGCCTATATGAAAAAGAGCGGTATTGCGGACACCTGTTATATTGGTCCGGAGCCTGAATTTTTTATCTTTGATGAAGTCCGTTATGAGCAGAATCAGCATACCGGAATGTATCAGATTGATTCGGTCGAAGGAGCGTGGAACAGTGCTCGTTTTGAAGAGCCGAACCTCGGATACAAACCCAGTTTCAAGGGCGGTTACTTTCCGGTCAGTCCGACCGATACCTATCATGACCTCCGAGCGGATATGGTTAAAGAAATGCATAAGGTCGGTATTGTTGTGGAGGCTCATCACCACGAGGTCGCCACAGCCGGACAGGGCGAGATTGATATGCAGTATGACGAGCTTTTGAAAATGGCCGATCAGTTTATGTGGTATAAGTATATCATTAAGAATATTGCCAAGCGCAACGGCAAGACCGTGACATTTATGCCCAAGCCTGTTTTTGAAGATAACGGCAGCGGCATGCATTCGCACTTTTCCCTGTGGAAAGACGGCAAGCCGTTAATGGCCGGTGACAAATACGCGGGATTGAGTGAGCTCGGCTTGTATTGCATTGGCGGCATCTTGAAGCATGCTCCGGCACTTTTGGCCTTTGCAGCGCCGACGACAAATTCCTATCGTCGTCTGGTGCCGGGGTTTGAAGCTCCGGTGAACCTGGTGATGAGCGCACGCAACCGCTCGGCGGCTGTTCGTATTCCGATGTATTCATCGAATCCCAAGGCCAAACGTCTTGAGTTTCGTTGTCCCGATCCGACGGCTAACGGTTACCTGGCATGGACTGCGATGCTGATGGCGGCATTGGACGGGATTGAAAATAAGATCGATCCGGGTGAACCGCTGGATATGGATATTTATCATCTCAGCCCGGAGGAACTCAGTAAGTATGAACACACGCCGGCTTCGCTCGAAGAGGCCATTAACGCCCTTGAGAAGGATCACGCGTTCCTGACGGCAGGCGGGGTATTTACCAGCGATCTGGTCGAGACATGGATCAACTGGAAGCGGGAAGAAGAGCTTAATCTGCTTGCGCTTCGCCCGCATCCCTTTGAATTCCATTTATATTATGACAGTTGACAAACCCTGTCGAACGATTATGATGAAAAATTGAATGGATCGTACCGCCGTGAGATAACTTGAGCGGTACGATCTTGCAACAGGCACACGAAGTGATGGATTTAAGGAAAATTAAAAATGAAAAACCCAAACCAACCTATAGCAGAAATTTTTGGCTCGAATGTTTTCAATGATGCGGTGATGCGTGAGCGTCTGCCCAAAGATGTTTACAAATCACTTAAAAAGATTATCAGCGGAAATCAGCCGCTGGATCCGGCCCTGGCGGATATCATCGCCAACGCGATGAAGGACTGGGCGATCGAAAAAGGCGCGACGCATTACTGTCACTGGTTCCAGCCGATGACCGGTCTGACCGCTGAAAAGCACGATGCGTTTATTTCGCCGACTTCGGAAGGAAAGACGCTGCTGGAATTCAGCGGCAAGGAATTATGTCAGGGGGAACCGGATGCTTCTTCTTTTCCGTCCGGTGGGTTAAGGGCGACTTTCGAAGCCCGCGGATATACCGCATGGGATTGTACCTCGCCGGTATTCATTAAAGAAAACGGTGATAATATTACGTTGTACATTCCTTGTGCTTTCTGTTCCTACACTGGCCAGGCTCTGGATAAGAAGACGCCGTTGCTCCGGTCTATGGATGCCCTGAGCATTCAGGCGATACGGGTCTTAAGAGCGCTCGGCAACACCACCGCAAACAGAGTCGGTGCGACTCTCGGTCCCGAACAGGAATACTTTCTTGTCGATAAGAAATTTTTTGAAAAACGTCTGGATCTGGTGACCTCGAAAAGGACCTTATTCGGAGCCGCTCCGCCGAGAGGCCAGGAAATGGACGATCATTATTTCGGCAGCTTAATTGAACGTGTCGCTTCATTTATGGCCGAGGTCAATCGCGAACTCTGGAAGATCGGTGTTTCAGCAAAGACACAGCATAACGAGGTGTCGCCGGCTCAGTATGAACTGGCTCCGGTTTTCGCGACCGTGAATGTCGCTACCGATCATAATCAGTTAACCATGGAGACCCTGCAGAAGGTAGCGGCCCGGCATGGTTTTGTGTGCTTGATCCATGAAAAACCGTTTGCCGGCGTCAACGGTTCAGGCAAACACAATAACTGGAGCATGGTCACCGACGACGGCAACAATCTGCTGGATCCGGGCACAACACCTCATGAGAACATGGTATTTCTGGTCATGCTGTGCGCAGTTATTAAAGCGGTTGATAAATACGCCAAGCTGCTTCGTGCCAGTGTTGCCAATGCCGGGAACGAACATCGCCTTGGTGCCAATGAAGCGCCGCCGGCGATCGTATCAATCTTTTTAGGTGACCAGTTGACGGATATTTTTGAACAACTGGCGTCGGGCGGCGCAAAGTCTTCCAAAAAAGGCGGTCAGCTTAAGCTTGGCGTTTCGACCTTGCCTCCTTTGCCGAAAGATTGCACCGACCGTAACCGAACGTCACCGTTTGCCTTTACCGGCAACAAATTCGAGTTTCGCATGGTCGGTTCTTCGCAGTCAACATCGGGTCCAAGTTTTGTATTGAATACGATTGTTGCCGAAGTGTTGTCGGAAATTGCGGACGAACTGGAAAAAGCAAAGGATATTAAATCCGCCGCACAGAAAATATTGAAAAAGATCGCTAATGATCATCGACGCGTAATTTATAACGGTGATAACTATACCCAGGAATGGGTGGAAGAGGCCGAGAAACGCGGTTTGCCGAATATTGCTTCCACTGTCGATTCACTCAAGACGGTCATGGATAAAGAAAACGTTAACCTGTTCAAGAAGCATAAGGTTCTTAGTAAAATGGAACTTCATGCGCGTGTTGAGATATTGCTTGAGACTTATGCCGCTACACTCAATATCGAAGCGTTGACCATGCTGAATATGGCCAAGAGGCAAATCTTACCGGCGGCGATGGAATATTCCAGCAGATTAGCCAACACGGTGATCGCTGTCGATTCAGCTGGGGTGCCGGCTAATGCTCAGAAGATAAAGCTCAAAGAATTATGCACGTTGATCGACGCTTTGAATGAAGATATCGAATCTTTGGAAAAAGCTGTGGCCAAGGCTCAGAAGATGAATGACGTGGCCAAAAAAGCGGATCTTTACAAAAATGGTGTAAAATCAGCAATGGAGTCTGTAAGAACGGATGCCGATCAATTGGAAATGATCGTTGATGCTGATTTATGGCCGTTGCCGACCTATGCCGAGATGCTTTTCCTTAGATAAGAATCGATTATAAATAACGCTAATATTAAAAATATCCCTGAAGACTGGAATATTTCTTTTGGTAATATTTTTATATAGGTTTTATTTATAAGGACATATCTCATCTTCAGATTCAAATATAATCATTGAAGCAAAAGAGTTATTAAAAAATATAATAGAGTTTATTAAAAGTATGATTGGACCTTATTATGAAAAATTTTGTATAATTGAAAAAGGTGTTAACCTCTTTTTTTATAACGTGTTAATCAGGATTTAGTCTAAATGCAATTAAACAATCAAGGTTTATACGAGGCAAGACGCGAGCACGATGCCTGCGGTATCGGGGCGGTTGTTAATATCAAAGGCGTCAAGAACCGTTCGATCATTGATTACGGCAAGCAGATCATATTGAACCTGCATCATCGCGGTGCCGCCGGCGCCGATGAGACAACCGGTGACGGGGCCGGTATATTATTTCAGTTGCCTCATAAATTTTTATCCCGTGAAGCTGAGAATCTTGGTTTTGATTTGCCCGGTGAATTTCAATACAGTGTTGGTATTGTTTTTGGTTCGAAGGATGAAAAACTCCGGCAGCAATGCGACCAACTACTCGAAGAGTCCGTCAGGCATTACGGTATGAGTGTTCTTGGCTGGCGTGATGTGCCGACAAAAAGTGATTGCCTCGGCGAGTTGGCCCTGGCGGCGGAGCCGTCGATAAAACAAATATTTGTTGTAAATAAAGATTATAAAACGGTTGATTTTGAACGGCGTCTTTTTATGGCAAGAAAGCGTGCGGAAAAAATCGTTCGTGAACAGATCGGTGAGTCCGGCGATGACTTTTATATTTGTTCGCTGTCATCGAAGACGATTTGTTATAAGGGGATGTTTTTCGCGTGGCAGTTGTTCGATTACTATCCGGATCTGAATGACGAAGATCTGGAGTCGGCCCTGGCGATCGTTCATCAGCGTTACAGCACCAACACGCTGCCGAACTGGCGTCTGGCCCAGCCGTTCCGGTGTATCGCTCATAATGGTGAGATCAATACCCTTAACGGCAACGATAACTGCATGCGTATTCGCGAGACGACCATGGCCAGTGATGTTTTCGGCGAGCAAATCGAAGATATTAAACCGATTTTGACACCCGGAGCCAGTGACTCCGCTTGTTTTGATAATATGCTCGAATTACTGGTACAGGCCGGACGGGGCATGCCTCATGCAATGATGATGATGATTCCCGAGGCCTTTGGTCCCAAATATCATATCAGCACGGATAAGCGCGCTTTTTACGAATATCACGCGTCGATCATGGAACCATGGGACGGACCGGCGGCGATGGTATTTACAGACGGCAGGCTGCTCGGAGGAACATTAGACAGAAACGGCTTGCGTCCCTGCAGATATCTCGTAACCACCGACGATATCGCTATTGTCGCGAGCGAAACAGGCGTGGTGGAAATCCCGCCCGAAAAGATCCGTCAGAAAAGCCGTCTAAAACCCGGTCATATGTTTTTGGTCGATACTGAGGAAGGCAGGATCATTACCGATAACGAAATCAAAAGTAAGATCGCACGTCAAAGACCTTATCGCCGATGGCTGGAGGAAAACCGGATCGAGCTTCGCGGATTATTCGACTCGCCGAAGCTGGTCAAAAGCGATCCGGAAACTATTTTCAGGAGAATGCGCAGCTTCGGTTATTCTCGTGAAGAGCTGCATATGATACTGCGTCCGATGGCGCTGAACGGCCAGGAGCCTGTGGGCTCCATGGGAAACGACGCGCCGTTAGCGGTATTATCAAATCAACCAAATTTATTATTCAATTATTTCAAACAACTCTTCGCCCAGGTGACAAATCCGCCGATCGATCCGCTGAGGGAAGGTCTGGTAATGAGCCTGATGATGTTTACCGGCAGGAGGGGCAATTTCCTCGAAGAATCACCGGAACATTGCCGACAGTTGAAGCTGCCACATCCGATATTAACCAACGAAGATATCAATCGGCTTCGTTCTGTCAAGCGCAACGATTTTAAGGTGGAGACTGTTTTTTCGGTTTTCGATGCGGATACCGACACCCCCTCGGTTTCACTGGAACAAGGTATCGAGGATTTAGTCAAGGCCGCCGAGAAGGCCGTTAAGAACGGTGCCTCTCTGGTTATTATCAGTGACAGGGTCATTTCCGAGACAAAAGCACCGATACCGTCTCTGCTGGCGGCGTCGGCGGTTCATCAGGGATTGATCAACAGCAAACTCCGCGCGCAGGCCGGTATCATTATTGAAAGCGGCGAACCGAGAGAGGTTATGCATTTTTGTCTGCTGGCCGGTTACGGCGCTAACGCGGTGAATCCGTATCTTGCGTTCGAGTCGCTCGATGAATTGAAAACCCAGGGCGAGCTGCCGGAGGATATGGAGCCAGTCAAGATCGCTGATAATTATATCGCCGCGGCCAAGAAGGGCATTCTCAAAACCATGAGCAAGATGGGAATCTCGACATTGCGGTCGTATCATACCGCTCAATTGTTCGAAGCGATCGGGCTCGATAAAAAAGTCATCGATAAATATTTTACCGGCACCAGTTCTCGCATCGGCGGGGCGGGACTTGAGGAAATTGCGGAAGAAACATTATTGAGACACAAAGCCGCCTTTGAGAAAAGACCTTTAGATACACTGGAGCTGGACTTCGGCGGTGATTATCATTATCGAACCAATGGAGAGCACCATCTGTGGAATCCCGCTACCGTCTCTTATCTTCAGCACGCCGTGGTTAA
This sequence comes from uncultured Pirellulales bacterium, assembly GCA_964571885.1. GTDB lineage: Bacteria > Planctomycetota > Phycisphaerae > Sedimentisphaerales > Anaerobacaceae > CAZNET01. The sequence continues at coordinate 2,103 of CAZNET010000028.1, read as the reverse complement.
CGACGATGCCGAGGCATATAAGGCTTTTTCGAAGGAGGTCAATCAACAAAACAAAAAACGTGGAACGCTTCGGGGACTCTTTGAATTTGCTGAAGGAGAATCGATTGACATTAATGAGGTCGAACCGGCCGCGCAAATCGTGAAGCGGTTCTGCACCGGTGCCATGAGTCACGGTTCGATCAGTAAGGAAGCTCATGAGTGTATGGCGGTGGCGATGAACCGTCTGGGAGCGATGAGCAATACGGGCGAGGGCGGCGAGAATCCGGACAGATATGTACCTGAAGAAAACGGCGATTCAAAAAACAGCGCAATCAAACAGGTCGCCAGTGCTCGCTTTGGTGTCACGATCAATTACCTGGCTCACGCAAAAGAATTGCAGATCAAAATGGCTCAGGGCGCCAAGCCCGGCGAAGGCGGGCAGCTTCCCGGTCATAAAGTCACAGAAGAAATCGCGAAAATGCGTCATTCAACCCCCGGTGTAACATTGATCTCGCCTCCGCCTCACCACGATATTTATTCGATCGAGGACCTGGCACAGTTGATCTACGATCTGAAATGCAGTAATCCGGGCGTCAAGGTTTCGGTTAAGCTTGTTTCTGAAGTCGGCGTCGGAACCATCGCCGCCGGTGTCGCCAAAGGCAATGCCGACGAAGTGCTGATCAGCGGCCATGACGGCGGGACCGGAGCAAGTCCCTTGTCTTCGATCAAGCATGCGGGTTGTCCTTGGGAACTTGGATTAGCGGAAACTCAGCAGGTGCTTGTGATGAATGGGCTTCGTGACCGTATTCGGGTTCAGACGGACGGTCAGCTAAGGACCGGGCGTGATGTTGCGATCGCCGCTCTGCTTGGCGCCGAACAGTTCGGATTTGGAACCGCGGCTCTGGTGACTCTCGGCTGTACGTTGCTTCGCAAATGTCACGAAGGAGCCTGTGTTTACGGCATTGCCACCCAGGATCCGGAACTGCGAAAACGCTTTGCCGGTCAACCGGAGTATCTTCAGCGATACATGCTTTTCATTGCCGAGGAAGTCCGACACATCATGGCTCGGTTGGGCTTTAAGAAGCTTGAAGACATGGTCGGCAGGGTCGATAGACTGCGTTTTCATAAAGCCATCGAGCACTGGAAATTGAAAGGACTTGATTTTTCCTCGATCTTTTATCAGCCGGAGATCCCGGACGGCGGAAGTATTCGGCAAACCATCGTTCAGACGGATCGCCTGAAGGACCATATCGATTGGCAACTGCTCGAAAAAGCGGCCGATGCAATCAATGAAAAGAAAAAAGTCCAGATCGAAACATCCATTCGTAATATCAATCGCACCGTTGGAGCGATCATCAGCAATCGCATCGTGAATAAGCACGGACCTGATGGATTGCCAGATAACACATTAACAATTACCTGCAAAGGTTCTGCGGGTCAGAGTTTCGGAGCGTTTTTGATTTCCGGGGTGACATTAAAATTAATCGGTGACAGTAACGATTATCTCGGAAAAGGGCTTTCGGGCGGCAGGATCATCGTCCAGACACCGGCGGAGTCTTCGTTTGCGGCCCAGGATAATATTATTGTCGGAAACACGCTTTTATATGGAGCGACCCAAGGCGAAGTGTTCATCAACGGTATGGCCGGTGAGCGGTTCTGTGTTCGTAACAGCGGGGCGACAGCGGTGGTCGAAGGGATTGGTGACCACGGCTGCGAATATATGACCGGCGGTAAGGTGGTCGTGCTGGGAAAAACCGGCTGTAATTTTGCCGCGGGTATGAGCGGCGGTATCGCTTATGTGCTTGATGAGATGCAGCTATTCGATACCCTGTGCAATCTTGATATGGTAGAGCTTGAAAATGTCTGGAAGCAGTCGGATGTCGATATTCTTAAACAAATGATCGAGAAGCATCAGAAATGGACAACAAGCGTTAGAGCACAACAGATACTGGACAACTGGACCGACATGGTGGGTAAATTCGTAAAAGTGGTCCCGATCGATTACAGAAAAGCGCTGGAAAAAATGAGAGCCCATGAGCGCCGCGATACCGAAACGACACCGGCGACCGAGGAGGTGTTCTATGGGTGAGTTGAAAGGTTTTTTGAAATACAAGCGGCAGAATG
>CAZNET010000027.1:0-13366 GCA_964571885.1 uncultured Pirellulales bacterium | reverse complement strand
GTAGGGGTCTGTGCGGTTGAATCGGCCGGTGGCGCTGTCGTACCAGCGGGCGCGGAGGTAGTCCATGTTCGTATCCTGATCGCGGTATTCGCCGGAATAGAGCATGTTTGTCGAATGACCGCCAGTATCGGCCAGCATGACGCCGTAGGCATCGTAGTTATAAACCTCGGCGATCTCGACCTGATAGGAAGCATCCTCCGGCTTAGCCAACTGCTATGACCGTCAGAAAACAGCTACTTTCAGCTAAGCAATTGTAATCATAAAGACATGACTCATTTTTAGAAAGGTAAACGTCCCCGGTTTTTTCCGGTTTTTTATAGTATGTTATTATCTTAAAACCACCAAACAAAATCACTCAATGGAAAACTTAGATGTTTAGTGTATACAACATGACCCAGATAGAACGAAAAAAAGATCGAAATTATTGAAAGACTTGTTCCAATTATACCCGATAATTTTTTGAAAGCATTTTTGGATTTATAAAGAATAAGTAACAGTGCAACTACAACAAGTGGAATTAGTATATTCAATATAAATGAAACAAATTCAGGAAAAGGATGCCAGTCTATAACCATAATATTTGGATCTTCAATAGCTTTTATCAAAACATAGAGCAATAAAAAGTCAGTTAAAATTATGCTACTAAAGATAATTCCCATTATTAGCAACAATTTATTATAACCTAACTTCTGCAATTTCCCCATACACTTTGAAATAACAATTATAAAAATTACTATCAAAAGGAGCATAAACCCTAAATTACACATAAATATGAAATCTATCATTTTAGAGTCCTTTCTTATGAATTTACATATAATATATCACTTTTACAATCTTCTGCCAATAGCTGTTCTTAATCTTCTTTCAGTTTTGGAGGAAAATGGTAGTAATTCATCTCTATATATACCAGGATGAGGTTTTCTAATCATTAAACCACTTGATTCATGCTGAAGGCCATTTCTCAACCAATTAAGATTATAAATAGCGTGTACCATCTCGTGCATTAATACATTCGCGGCAATATTAGTCCTATGATCATCTGTTAATGACTCGCCTTGATTATTAAATAACCATGTACTAAGGTCTTCATTAAATTTTTCTGAATTAAGTATTATAGTGTTATTTCCTGGCCCACCAGGTGTGAAACCAACGACATTCATTGATTCATTCCAAGTGATATTTACACGATAGATTCCATGTCTATGTCGCTCTCTTCCTTCAGGCATAGCACCTTCACGAATTACAGTAGGAACAATTGCACTGAATTGGTTTTGTATTTCAGTTCTTCTTTCCATAATTCTTCTACGCATACTACTACTACTATTGGATTCAAGATAGAACATTACCATATCTGTTCTTGATCCTATATTTGTTAAATGCGTTACTGTTCCAGTTATTGCAAAAGCAAGTATAGCAATCAATGTAACTTTTATAGCTATCCCTACTACTGTAGCGAGAGCCAACATCCCACTTGGGTCAATTGCATTAACAGGATTATTGTGGCAGTAGGTGTATTTGTGGAGGGACTGCGGGTCGGCGTTGCTGCCGGGGTAGGGGTCTGCTCGGTTAAATCGGCCGGTGGCGCTGTCGTACCAGCGGGCACGGAGGTAGTCCATGTTCGTATCCTGATCGCGGTATTCGCCGGAATAGAGCATGTTTGTCGAATGACCGCCAGTATCGGCCAGCATGACGCCGTAGGCATCGTAGTTATAAACCTCGGCGATCTCGACCTGATAGGAAGCATCCTCCGGCTTAGCCAGTTGTCTGGTCGAGCCGTGGCCGTCATAGAGCAGGTGTGTTACTTTAGTCGTCGCATCGCCGTCATAGTCGGATTGGGTAATGACATCGTCGCCGATGGTGTAGGTCTTATAGGAATACGTCGGCGTCGATGGGCTGCCGCTGACATAAGGCGTTGTCTCGGTAATCTCCTCAACAGCCTGTGCATAGCCGGTGTGGTTATACGAATCGACAAGGTACGACGTTAATTAATCAGGTAAAGACTTTGTGTTTTCTACTTTGCCTGATTTATGAAAATATCCAGCCGGGGCGATTTGTAGTGGTAGGGCTTGGTGAGCAGGTCCGAGTCGCCGTCGCCGTCGAAGTCTCCGAGTTTGGATTCGTGGTTGGCATAGCCTGTCGAGATAACATCCTCAACGAAATTACCCCTGGAATCGCCGTAGAATACCCACGCGGTCGCTTTTTCCTTATGGCCGGGATCGCCCATCTCGGCGCAGAAGATATCGAGATGGCCGTCGAGGTTGATGTCGGCGATCTGCAGACTGTGGCCGTGAATGACCATTTCCTTGATCTGGTTTTCGGCCCAGCCGTCACCGGTCCATTGATACCAGGATAAATGACCATTATCGTCACCGGGAACAATCACTACCTCGGGCCTGCCGCCGGGGATGAGCTGGCCGGCCGCACAGCGGGTGAACACCCGTGTCGGGTCTTTATCAATCACAAATTCCTGGAACCTGCTGCCTTCAATATGCTTGAACCAGCGGGCCGCCCCGACGATATCCATTTGACCGTCCAGGTCGATGTCTGCTATATCCAGACCTTCATATTTATCGTTCGGAATTTTCATGATCAACTGTTTAGGCCACTGGCCCTTGTGTCCTTTTGGATCATCGGGAATATCGATCAGCCAGAAGACTTTGCCCTTCTGGTTCCATGTGATCAGTTCCATTTTACCGTCATCGTCAACATCGCCGAACATCTGGTCGTGATGTTTGTTCGGCCCGGAATTTTTGATGATCCTTCTTTGCCATACCGTCTGCTGATCGTAATTCGGGTATGGATTTTCCCACCACCATATCTCGTTGCTGCGGGCATCGCCGGCAAAGACAATATCGATGTCACCGTCTTTGTCGATATCGAGCTTTGTTCCGCCCGCTTCGATGCGGAGCTTGTCGTTATCTATAATATATTTCTTAAATCCCTGTTTTGTCGATCTGTACCAGACGACCGAGGGCGAACCGGTCCGCTCGGTGACAACAAAATCGTCCCTGCCGTCCTTGTCGATATCGAGCACCAAGGAAGCGGTCTGCTGATCGCCTTTAAACGGCACTTGAAGATCGCCGTTTTCTGTACTCAGATGTTCCCACTTTACCGGCTCTTTGCGGGGCTTATCGACCTGCGCAACTTCCGTACATGAGGTTAACGAAATTGTCATTGATAGCACAACGATGAAAATCAGTGTCTTTTTCATATTTTATTCCTGCCTTTCTATTGTCGTTTTTTAAAACTGATTCAAGCTTTATTGTCATTTCGACCGAAGCGACGCTGTGCATCGCGAAGCCCAGAATCTATTAGAGTAGATCTTTCGACTGCGCTCAGGATGACTGTCGTCATATTCCTCGACTCCTTTCGTTCACTCGGAATGACATACCAAAAAGTAAATCTGTTTTCTTATCAACAGCATTGTAAACAATACAATTAATTTCATGTTAAACAGAATAACAATGACCGACATCCATGTCAAGAAAAGCAGGATATATAGCAATTATTAGCAGAATTTTACAGTTTTTTAGAAAGATAGTGAATACTTTTGTGGGCTTGTTCGATGGTACCGCATTCGACGGAGAAGACGATATCGCGGGGGACCTGTTTGCAGATCTCGATGACCTTTTCCCAGTCGATGACGCCATCGCCGCACGCGCAGCCGGCCGGCGTGCCGGTGACCTTGCCGCGTTCGTCTTCGGACTGCTGGATCGAAATATCCTTTGCGTGCAGATGGATAAGTCTGTCTTTGACATGTTCGAGCCAGGCGATCGGATCCTGGCCGCAGAGATAACTGTTGCCGGTATCGAAGTTAATGCCGATCGCGGGTGAATCTACAAGATCGTAAATGCGGTCAAGACCTTCGGGCGTTTTGCTGTACTGCTGATGCGGTTCCAGGCCGATCAGGATATTGCGAGGTTCTGCTACTGCCGCCGCTTCGGTCATTACATATTTCATCAGGACAAAATCCTGCTCTTCGGTTGTCCAGGCCGGCTTCATTCCTTCATCCGTGGTGACACACGGGGCTCCGCATTCGGCCGCAAAACGAATTGACTGCTTTAAATAATTCGTACTGATGTCGGGCTTACACAACGGTGTGTGAGAGGACAAGCCCGAAAGTTTCACACCTGCTGTCTCACAGGCTCGTTTGATCCGCAAAGGATCTTCATCCATCGAACAGGACGCGAAATATCCCGCTTCGCTGACCAGTTCGCGCCCGAGATGTACCCAGGGCTCCACGTATTCATAGCCCAACTCGCCCGCGATCTGTATACCCTCTTCCAAAGATTTATTCGCGCTTCTGACAAATTCAAGATTAACACCTAAATGTATGTTTGCCATGTTTGATTCTCCGTTAAAAAGTTATTACAGCCGCCAGGGACTTCGCATCGGCCTGTCGAGCATTCTTTGCGCCTCGGCGTCGTTTACTACCATTTCCTTTTCAGGATCCCACTTAATTTTTCTGTTCAAACGTATCGTAATGTCACCGAGGTGAGAGATAATATCCGATTGGACCGCCACTTCGACGGTGCTGATCGTTTTGTTTCTGGATTTGACACAATCGATGAAATTTTTGTAATGATTGTTACTTTCGTATAATTTTTTGTCCGACGATTTTGTTTGTATTTTCAACAGCGACGGTGACGAGGCTTCCAGTCCCTGACGGTCCACACTGATCCAGCCTTCGCTACCGAAGAAGGTCGTGCCGTGGTCGCACCAGCGTTTTCGATAATTTGTCACAATTTTTTCAGCGGCGTTGGCGTTGATAAAATGCATTTTAACACCGTTGGCATATTTACAATGGACATCCCAGTCGCTGATCGTGTTATACAAGCCCTTCTCAGGAATTCGGCCTGTGCCTTTATATTCTACGGGGGCAGTCTTATCGGTGTCATTACCCCATTGAGCGATGTCGAGCGGATGGGCTCCCCAGCCGGCGATAAAACCGATCGAATTGTCATAAACATGGTACGATCCCCACTGGGTACAGCGGTCTTTGGTAAAAGGGGTTTTGGGAGCTGGTCCCAGCCACATATCATAATCCAGAAAATCGGGAACTTCCATCGGCTCCAGCGAACCGCCGCCTTGAACGGTTTCTTCGTACCAGCCGCTTGCGGCCATGCCGGGACACCAGGCATCGATCTTTTCGAGCTTGCCGATATAGCCGTTGCGGACTATCTCGCAGGCATAGCGAAAATCTCGGCCCGACCGCTGCTGGGTACCATATTGGAACACAGCATTGTATTGATTGACCACGTCCCGAAGTTTCCGGTTCCAGGCAACCGCCAAACCAAGCGGCTTTTCGACATAGATATCCTTGCCGGCCTTGACCGCTTCGATCGCAATAGGGACATGCCAGTGGTCCGGCGTCGCGATCACCACCGCATCGATGTCATCCCGTGCGAGCAGTTTGCGAAAGTCGTTATAAGCGGCACAATTTTTCGTTTTATAGAATCTGTTAACTTTACCCACAGCCTTTTGCCTGTTATTGGCTTTGACATCACATACAGCGACCGACTGGCTGTTTTTTAATCTTAGAAAATTTCTCATCAGCGAACCGCCCTGGCCGCCGACACCAATATGCCCAAGTGCTATCCTTTCGCTCGCTGGCGCTTTTGAAGCCGAACCCAAAGCGGATGATGTGATCACATAAGGAAACGCAACCGCACTGGCAACTTGACCTGTGGCTTTCAGGAAACGCCGTCTGGTTATTGTTTGACTTTTCATGTTATGACCTCAGAATTTTGATCTTGAAAAAGCCTTCCATTGTTTTTCAAGTGTGGATGTATCCAACCTGTCCTGATGAATGAATACTCTGTATCTTAACGTGATGGTTTCATTTTTTGAGAGTGTATGAGGCTTGTCGAACAAAACCGCTGGCCCGAAATACCGCATGGGTCTTTTGATCGCGACATACCAGGGACTTGGATACCTGAAATTATCGGGATGATCAAAGATCGCAAAGCCGGCAGCGTTGTTATTTTTCGCGATGAAATCATATTCAAGCCATTTTGCCTTTTTGCCGTGACATTTCATATCTTTATTGCCCTGGCTGTTGATCACCCGGATATCTGAGATAGTTTTTTCAGGCCTGACCGACAGTCCCGCGTATCCGCCCCAGCTTCGCCCGCCCGGCTCGCCTCTCAAGGGAGTTCTTGCAAGCTTAACATTTTCTTTACAGGCGGTGAAATCACTTTTCCAGTCGATGCAGTAATTGCCGTTTTTATCCGTCGGATTGACTTTGATAATCCTGTTTTCCTTTAATACTGTCGGTTGTCCCCAGGGCTGATAGTTCAGTGACATCTCGATCGTGGCCGAACCGTCAGGACTGGTTTTAATATCCACATCGGTCAGTTCGGTCTGTCCCTCGGATTTGCCCTGCTCATCTTCCTCCCAGTAGTTCAGCTTATCGATAAACTTCCACGAAAACCACAACGCCCTGTGCCAGGTATGATCCGGCGGTCTCAGCCAGGTCAATTCGGTGCCGTCGGTCAGGCAGATCGGATGAAAATACGGCTTACCTTCTTCAGGATTAAAATTGAGCTGCCAGACTAAAGTGTCATCTTTAAGTAATGCCAGAGTTGTATTCGTCTGCCGCCAGGAAAATACATTGTGGTTATTCGCCGTCATATCCTCCGAACATCCCCCTAAAAAAAGTATAAGAATTGATAATATTACTATTTTTCGCATAATATTATTTCCACACAAGCCGTCAACTAAACAATATTAAACATATTAAGCTGTTAAAATATTTGACTATTCGAGCATAACTTTAGTATAATGCTTTTCAATTGTCGTCTAAATTTATTCAGTGAAAAATATTATACATAAATTTATGGCCGGGCACCCGCAAATTTACAAAGAAAAAGGCAAAACCTATGTCGCAGATACCTGCGTATCCTTAGTTGAAGCAGAAAAGGCGGGATTAGTCAAGACCGAAATACTCGCACGGGGCAGCTATCCTGGGCAAAGGCTTCAAAAAGGAGAACTGAAAGGCGTTTGCAGTGTGGGTTACTGGAACGCCCAAAGAGACCAGAGATGGGGTCTGGATTTTCATCGGAATGAAGGTATCGAGTTTACCTATCTCGAATCTGGAAGCCTGCCTTTTACAATTCACAACCAGATATTTACTCTCAAGCCCGGCGACCTGACCATTACCCGTCCGTGGCAGCTTCATCGACTCGGCGATCCGAATGTTCATGCCAGCAAGCTGCACTGGCTGATCTTCGATGTGGGGGTACGCAGGCCCAACCAGAAATGGACCTGGCCGGACTGGATCGTGATAACAAAAGACGATATCAATCAATTAACGGAATTTCTCAGGCATAATGAAACAGAAGTCTTCAAGGCGACTAAAAAAATCAAAAACTGCTTTATACAAATCGGCAACATAATCAGCGACGGCTCGAATGATAATAAAATCTCCTTCCTGAAAGTCTATATCAATGAACTTTTGGTACTGATACTCGATATGCTAAAACAAAGCAGGGTGACACTAAATCCCGCGCTGTCGGGTTCGCGACGTACGGTCGAATTATTTTTCGATCATCTCAGACAGGATATATCGAATCTGGCTTATCCGTGGACAGTTAAGGAAATGGCCAAACAGTGCGGCCTGGGAGCGACCTATTTTGTCCATCACTGCAAACAATTAACCAACGCCACGCCTGCACAATACTTAAACCAGCTCCGCATCGAAGCAGCGGTACAGATGCTCACAGAAGAACCCGAGAAGAAAATTATCGATATCGCCCTCGACTGCGGTTTTAATACCAGCCAATACTTCGCCACCGTCTTTCAAAAAGTAAAAGGCTGCAGCCCAAAAGACTTTCGTTCACATGAACAGATTTAAATAATATCGATATCTCATCTCCTTATTTTTTTATTGACCGCTCGGCGGCACTTCTTTAAACTTCCCAATGTTGTTTTAAACTCGTTGTTTTGAAAGTTTCATTCAAATACGAAAGGGATTCATTATGGAAAATTTGCTGGGAAAATTAATCGAATGGTGTATGACGAGCGGTCTTCGAATTCTGCTGATACTTATCATTACATTTATCGCGATAAAAGCCGCTAAGCTGCTTGTTTTTCATTTTTTGAATAAACGAAAAGAAGGCAAAGACGAGGAATTCGTGAAAAGAGTCGATACAGTAGGTGCGGTTATCAGCAGTGTAATATTGATCACTATTTTGATACTGGCATTGATTATGATACTCGGTGAGTTCGGTATCAGTATCGGTCCGATCCTGGCTGCCGCCGGTATTGTCGGCGTCGCTTTAGGATTCGGCGCTCAGCATTTAGTCAAGGACGTGATCACCGGATTTTTTATTCTGCTCGACGATCAGATCCGTGTCGGCGATGTGGTCCAGATCGCGGGCAAAGGCGGCCTGGTCGAAAAGGTCGGGATGCGAGTAACCGTTCTGCGGGATCTGGCGGGCAATGTTCATTATGTGCATAACGGCGAGATCACCGTGATCACCAATATGACCAAGGGATATTCGCGTTACGTTTTCGATATCGGTGTCGCTTACCGCGAAGATGTCGATGAAGTGATCGAGGTCGTCAAACAGATAGATGAAGAGATGCGTAATGACCCGAATTTTTCGAGTGACATTCTCGAGCCGATAGAGATACTGGGACTGGATCAGTTTGCCGATTCGGCGGTGATCATCAAGGCGCGAACGAAAACCAAACCGATCAAGCAATGGTCGATAGGCCGGGAATTCAACAAAAGACTTAAAAAACGCTTCGACGAATTAGACATCGAAATCCCCTTCCCGCATGTAACAATGTATGCCGGACAGGACAAACAGGGCAAGGCGGCCTCGCTGAACGTCACGGTAGCCAAAGAAGCCTGATAAAAATATTGTTATCGAAACTTTAGCGTGAATTGAAGGTGTCCCGTATTAAGGACACCTTCAATCGTAATATTCAAAATTGAAAATAATCGGCAAAATAAGTACACTGAATCTTCAAATATAGTCTTGAAGTCATCTAAATAATTCATTATAGTCTGCTGAAATAAACATGATAAGGTCTTTATTATTATGGAGATGTTACTATGTCGTCAAAACCAAACGCAATTGTTGCGCAATCCGGCGGGCCTACAACAGTTATCAACTCCAGCGCATGCGGTGTTATACAAGAGGCCGTCAAATCAGGTAAGATCGAAAAGGTTTTCGGTGCGACCAATGGTATTCTTGGCGTGCTTAAAGAAGATCTGTTCGACATCACGGCGGAAAAAAGCGAAACCATCGGAGCCTTGAAGCGGACACCAGCGGCGGCGATCGGGTCATGCAGGTATAAACTAAAGTCACTCGAAGATAATAAGGCGGACTATGAACGTATACTGGATGTGTTCAAAGCTCACGACATCCATTATTTTTTTTATATCGGCGGCAATGACTCGATGGACACCGCGGACAAGGTTAATAAGCTGGCGAAAGATACCGGTTATGAACTGACCTGTATGGGTGTGCCGAAAACGATCGACAACGACCTTGCCTATACCGACCACTGTCCGGGTTACGGCAGCGTGGCAAAATATGTCGCGACCTGTGCGATGGAAGCGGGCAAGGACACCGAAGCACTTTATACAACCGACACATGTACGATTTTAGAGGTGATGGGCAGGAACGCAGGCTGGATCGCGGCGGCGACAGGTCTGGCATCTCGAACCGCAGAGGACGCGCCGCATCTAATCTATATACCCGAATCGCCGTTCAGTTTTGAAAAGCTTGTCGAAGATGTAAAGGAAGTTCACAAAGCCTTCGACAGAGTATTTATCGTAGCCGGTGAAGGATTGAAAAACGAAAAAGGTCAATACATTACCGCCGATACCGGAGCGTTCAGCAAGGACAGTTTCGGTCATGTTCAGCTTGGCGGCGTCGCAGAGATGCTCAAAGCAGTCATTGAAAAAGAAGTTGGTATCAAGGCGCGGTTTAACAAGCTGGGAACCAACCAAAGAAGTGCGATGCATTTCGCGTCTCTGACCGATATCAATGAAGCCTATCTGTGCGGTCAGGCCGCGGTCAAAGCGGCACTGGAAGGTGTCAACGGAAAGATGATCACGCTGGTAAGAGATGATTCAAAGGAGTATCGCTGTACGTCGGGTCTGGCCGAGTTAAGCGATGTCGCCAACGGCGAGAAGAAAGTGCCGGCCGAATATATCAATAACAAGGGGAACCATGTCACCGATGCAATGCTCAATTACGTCCGGCCGCTGGTCCAAGGCGAAGCGCCGGTAACTATCGGCGATGACGGACTGCCGATTTATATGCGGTTCGAACGAAAACCACTTGAAAAGAAGCTTCCTGATTATAATTGATTTTACGGAGATTAATCAATGGCCAAGGAAAACCAGACCGAACCGCAAATGTCGGTGAATCCTGAATTGGAAAAAGACCGCGCATTAATTCTGCAGGCACGGCAAAAAGGTAAAAAATCGACTCTTTGGGCCTATGTTAAATTATCAGGGCCGGGCTGGCTTCAAAGCGCAATTACCTTAGGCGGCGGATCATTGTCATCGAGCCTGTATCTCGGTGTCCTGGTGGGATTCAGTTTTATGTGGCTACAACCCTTTGCGATGATGCTGGGCGTGATCATGCTGTGTGCCATCGCATATGTCACGCTGTCAACGAATAAGCGGCCATTGCGGGAGATCAACCGTCACGTCAGTCCGGTTCTGGGCTGGAGCTGGCTGATCGCCTCGATGATGGCCAATATCGTCTGGTCCATGCCGCAGTTTTCCCTGGCTACCGCGGCGATCCGTCAAAATCTGTTTCCGAATATTTTCGGTGCCGCCGTGATGCCCGATCCCGGAGGTAAAGTGGTTGTCGGCCTGATCGTTCTGGCTATCGCGTTGACAGTCGTGATGTTCTATAACCAGGGAGGCTGGGGCGCCAAAGTATTCGAGATACTGGTCAAGATCATGGTCGGCTCTATTGTCATCTGTTTCTTCGGTGTGGTCATTAAATTAACGTCGGAGGGCGCATTAGACTGGTCAAAGATAGGCAGCGGCCTTATTCCGGATCTGTCACTTTTAACCGAACCGACACAAAGTCTGCGTCAGCATATCGCCGCGGTTGATGTCAGGTATCAGGATTTCTGGAAACATCTGATCGTCTCCCAACAGCGTGACGTTATGATCAGCGCCGCGGCTACGGCGGTCGGAATTAATATGACATTTTTACTTCCCTACTCGATGCTCAGAAAAGGCTGGGACCGCGATTTCAGAGGATTGGCTATTTTCGATCTTTCCACCGGTTTGTTCATTCCGTTCATTCTGGCGACGGCATGTGTGGTCATCGCATCGGCTTCACAGTTTCACGCTCAGCCGGCACCGGGTTTTTTAGGTGAAATCGACAGCGGCGGCCGTTTGGTTCAACCGGCTCCTAATCTCGTCGGACCCTATAAAAGTTTAATGACCAAACGCTTAAGATACGAAATGACACCGGAAGAACTCGCTGCGTTTGAGTCGTTATCAGCCGAACAAAGGCAGGCAATGATTGACGCGGCTTCACCGGCTGACAAAAAAATGGCGGCCATGCTGGTCAAACGTGACGCCTTTAATCTGGCGGATTCGCTTGCGCCTCTGACCGGAAATAAAATCGCACGGTATGTATTCGGTTTCGGAGTCTTGGGAATGGCTCTGAACGCCGCGACCATGCTGATGCTGATCAACGGCCTATGTTTTTGTGAATTGATCAATAAAACCGCAAAAGGGCTGCCACAGAAAATCGGAAGCCTGATGGTCGCTGTTGGAATTCTGGGGCCATTTTTCTGGAAAGACGCGAAAATGTGGCTGGCCGTGCCGACCTCCGTTTTCGCGATGGTTCTGCTACCGATCGCCTATTTTACGTTTTTCCTGTTGATGAACCAGAAATCGTTACTTGGTCATGACGTACCTAAAGGCGGTAAAAGAGTCGTTTGGAATATTCTCATGGCTGTAGCCGCGTCAATGGCGGCGTTCGGAAGCATCTGGACATTGTGGAACAAGCTCAAATGGCTCGGTATCGGTTTGTTTACCGGTTTTATTGTTTTATCGATCATAGTACATATAATAAGGGGAAAAAATAAGATAAAGACAGTTTAAAAGATTTAATAACAACTTTCTTCTTACTGACACAAGGAAAGGCGACACACATGATGGCTACTAAATTTCGCAAACATCTGTTTTTAACAATTATTTTCTTCTTATCTGCAATTGCCGTTTCAGAGCAATATCCGCTGCCGGAGGGGGCCGCTTCAGTGGATGTCACCCAGCCGCCGTTCAATGCCAAAGGCGATGGTGTGACCGACGACACCGAAGCATTCGATAAAGCGATCAAATCGGTGAAACGGAAAAGCTGGGCGCATAAAGTCACAATTTATATTCCTGACGGCACCTATCTGATCAGCGACACGGTCCATCTTTACGACTGGGCCAAGGTCATTCACGGCCAAAGCAAAGAAAATACCATTATTAAATTAAAAGACAATTGTCCCGGCTTTCAGGATAAAAACAACCCGAAAATGATGCTGGAATGGACAACGCATAATGGCGGGGATGATTTCTGGAATTCGATCCATCACGTCACGATCGATACCGGCAAAGGTAATCCCGGCGCGATCGGCGTCATGTATCATACCAGCAACGAAGGCGCGATTACCGATACGCTGATTCGTACGAGCGACCCGCAAGGCGCAGGCTTTGCGGGTATCGATCTTTCAGACCGCGGAGCCGGACCGGGAATTTTCAAGCATGTTCGGATCGAAGGTTTTGATTACGGCATCAGAGTAATTGACTGTGACGGGTACAATATGGTATTCGAACACATCGAGTTCGAGGGACAGAAGAAATGCGCCATTTATAATGAGTCTTTGCCGATCGCCATGCGGAGGATCAAAAGTAAAAATGATGTTCCGGTTTTAATCAACGAAAAACACGATGCCTTTGTCACGATCATTGATTCTGTTTTTGAAGCACAGAATTGCGACAGTCCGGCGATTGACAATCGCAACTCGGCCAGTCTCTTTGCCCGTAATATCAAGAGCCAAGGCTACCGAGCGGCCATACAAAACCAAAACGGCAATACCATTCACACTCATTACGGGCCTGAGATCGATGAATTCGTTTCTCATAACGTATTGAGCGTTATACCCAATGGCAGTAAAAAATCGTTGAATTTGCCGATCGAAGAAACACCCGATGTCCCCTGGGGCAACATTGAAAAAGACTGGATCAGCATCACGAAATTCGAGCCCGAAAAAGTGCAGGGACCAAGAGGTGAAATCCTGGATTGGTCCGATGCGATACAAAAAGCGGTAGACTCAGGCAAAAAAACGATCTATTTTCCTAACGGCATTTACACAGTTCGTAAAA